>NZ_JBPGXU010000023.1:0-48034 GCF_056755675.1 Luteibacter sp. KNZ12-1A
AGATGTGTATAAGAGACAGCTCTTTAGAAGCTCAGCATGCCCCAGAAGCCCACTTCGTTCGTCTTGTAGTGGTACGGGGTGGCCAGCGGGCCGTCCAGCTGGTTGTGCTTGTAGACGAGGGCCAGCTTCAGGTTCTTCAACACGTCGTACGAGATACCGGCGTTGTAGTACTTGTCTTTCAGCTCGCGCTCGACGTCGGTCAGCGTCGTGTACTTGTAGCTCACGTGGTCGTAGCGAGCGAAGACGGCGAACTGGTCGTAGAAGTGCCAGTCGGCCCACACGGAGTAACCATCGGCCTTGTCCTTGACCGAGAGCGGAGTACCGGTGCCCTGGTACTTCAGGATGTCGTCCCAGTTCTCGGAGTGGAAGTACTCCACGCCGGCGCCCCAGGTCTTGTCGCGCCAGGCCACCATGGCGTCGCCACGGCTGGCGGTACGGGTCGGCACGCCGTCCTCGACGTCGTTGCCGCGCTTGCCGGAGTAACCGCCCACGGCGATGACCATCTGCTCGATCGGCGAGTAACCGAAGCGCGCTTCCGTGTCCACGCTCTTCGAACGGCTCAGGTTGCGATAGCCGCGGCCGTTGACGACCGACACCTGGTAGTTGATCGAGTTGTCGCCGGTGGTCGCGCCCAGGGCATGGACACCCCAGTCGGACGAGTTGCCGAACGCGCCGACGCCGCCGGCGGTCGCGGTCGAGCCGCTGCGGCCACCCTCGAACGAGCGGTCGGTGATGGTGTTCTCGACATAGCGGTAGCCGTACCACTTCTCGACGAACGGAATCCACGGCATGTCGGCCGCGCCGAAGCGGACGGTGAACAGCTGGTCGAACTTGCCCTGCACATAGGCCTTCTTCACGAAGAGGCTGGTCTGCGACAGCGTCGACTGGTAGTTGAAGTCGGTGGTCAGGTTGGCCGACCAGACGTCGTCGAACTTGTGGTCGACGGTCAGGTAGAAGCGCTTCACGTCGAAGCCGGTGCCGTTGACGGCGCCATGGCCGTCCTTGTGCTGGCTCGGCTGCGTGCCGAGCTTCTCGGTGTGGCTCATGTTCGACACGTCGAAGAACATCGTGCCGCCGACATGGGTGTTGTCGACCAGCTTGTTCAGCGCATCGAGCTTCTTGGAGAGGTCTTCGGTCGGCTTGGTGGCAGCGACCTGCACGTCGTTGACGGCCTTGGCCGTTTCGATCTGCGCGTCGGCCTGGGCTTCCTGCTTGCTCTCCAGCTCGGAGACCTTGGCCTGGAGCGCGGCGAGCTGCGCCTGCAGCTGCTGAAGGGTGGCGGCGTCGACCGTGACCCGGGCCGGCTGCTGCGACTTGGGCGTCGCGGCAAGGGCCGAGAAGCTGGTCACGCCCAGACCGGCAGCGATGGCCACCGTGAGCAACTTGGAACGCATGGGATTTCTCCGCTTAAGGATGGATGTGTGTGGAACCCCTGACCCCTCCTGAGACTTTTCTGTCCGAAAATCCTCAAAAGGGCCCAACGGCGCGAAGAATGAGCCGTCGCCTTTACCGTTCCATGCCTTTTTTGTTACAGATCCGAGACACGCGCACACTCCCTTAACGCCCAGGTCCACCAGGGCGCGTGCCGGCGCGGGTCCCGGGCTGATATCCTTTAAGGATGGATACGACGAGTAACAGCACCGCTTCGAGCATGGCCGGGCGGTTCAGGGGATTCCTGCCGGTCATCGTCGATGTCGAGACCGGCGGTTTCGATGCCGAACGCGACGCCCTGCTGGAAATCGCGGTGGTGCCCATCGCCATGGAGTCCTCGGGCTTCCTGGTGCCGCAGGCGGCGGTCTCGGCGAACGTGGAACCGTTCCCCGGCGCCAACATCGACCCGCGCTCGTTGGAAATCACGGGGATCGACCCGGACCATCCCTTTCGTGGTGCCCTGCCCGAGCGCCAGGCACTCGATCATGTGTTCAATGCGATACGCGACGCGGTAAAGGCCGCCGAATGCCAGCGGGCGGTGCTGGTGGGCCATAACGCCGCCTTCGACCTGGCCTTCCTCAACGCGGCCGTGCGCCGCACGGGCCACAAGCGCAACCCGTTCCATCCCTTCAGCTGCTTCGACACCGCCACCCTCGGTGGCCTCGCCTACGGGCAGACGGTGCTGAGCAAGGCGGTGCTGGCCGCGGGTCTCTCCTTCGACACCCGGGAGGCGCACTCGGCCATCTACGATGCGGAGCGCACGGCGGAGCTTTTCTGCGAAATCGTCAACCGCTGGCGTCGACTGGAGCTTGCCGAGCGCGAAATGGCGGCTTCGATCGCGGTCTGAGACGTTTCGTAAGTTCCTGAATATGACACCAAAAAGGCGGGTGTCATACCTTTGCAACATTCGGTACGTCTCATTGCAACACGGCAGGGCTGGAATACAGCCCCGGGCGGGCCTCGCCCGACACTCATTCACCCGAGGAAAGCTCCGTGTTCACACACAAACTCCGTATTGCAGCGCTCGTCGCCGCGTCCCTTTTCGGCATGTCCGCCCAGGCTACCGACATCACGGGCGCCGGCTCGAGCTTCGTCTACCCGGTCCTGTCGAAGTGGTCGGCGACGTATGCTGAGAACACCGGCAACAAGCTGAACTACCAGTCGGTCGGCTCGGGTGCGGGCATCGCCCAGATCAAGGAAGGCACGATCGATTTCGGCGCCTCCGACGCCCCGATGAGCGCGGAAGACCTGACCAAGTTCGGCCTCGGCCAGTTCCCGGTCGTCGTCGGCGGCATCGTGCCCATCGTCAACCTGCAGGGCATCGCCCCCGGCCAGATCAAGATCGACGGCAAGCTGCTCGCCGACATCTACCTGGGCAAGATCGCCCGCTGGAACGACCCGGCCGTCGCCGCGCTGAACCCCGGCGTGAAGATTCCCGACGTCAAGATCACCGTGGTGCATCGCTCGGACGGCTCGGGCACCTCGTTCAACTTCACCAACTACCTGTCCAAGGTCAGCCCGGAGTGGGCGTCGAAGGTGAAGTTCGGCACGGCCGTCGAGTGGCCGGCGGGCGTGGGCGGCAAGGGTAACGAGGGCGTCGCGCAGTACGTGCGCCAGATCCCGGGCTCGATCGGCTACGTGGAATACGCCTACGCCACCAAGAACAAGCTCTCCTACGCGCAGATGCAGAACGCCGCCGGCCAGTGGGTACAGCCGAACGCCGACAGCTTCGCCGCCGCGGCCGCCACGGCCGACTGGAAGAGCGCCAAGGACTTCAACCTGATCATGACCAACGCCCCGGGCGCGCAGGCGTGGCCGATCACGGCGACGACCTGGGTGATCATGTACAAGAAGGCCAAGAACGCCTCGCACGCCAAGGTCGCCTTCGACTTCTTCAAGTGGTCGCTGGAAAAGGGCCAGGCGCAGGCCGCCTCGCTCGATTACGTCGCCCTTCCGGCGCCGCTGGTGCAGCAGATCGAAGCCTACTGGGCTTCCGAGTTCAAGAACTGACCCGATCTCGACAGTCCGGCTGACACATAGCGGGCCCAGAGTATCGTCCAAGGGGTCGCCGTTCCGACAGGGGCGGCGACCCACACGTCTGCATAGGCCCGGGAACCCGAACCATCATGCATGCCACCGTCAGCAACGCCGTCCCGAACGCCGATCGCGCGATCGAGGCGGGCCGAAACGCAACCGACGCACGCAACGACCGGCTTTTCGGCTGGGTCCTGAAGGCCTGTGCGCTGCTCGTCCTGATCACCCTGATCGGCGCGGCACTGTCCACCCTCTGGCTCGGCCGCGATGCCTTCGCCACCTTCGGCTGGGGTTTCCTCACCAGCGACGCCTGGGATCCTGGCAACAACCAGTTCGGTGCCCTGGTGCCGGTGATCGGCACCATCACCACCGCCGTCATCGCCCTGGTGTTCGCCGTGCCGGTGAGTTTCGGCATCGCCCTCTTCCTTACCGAGATCGCGCCCGGCTGGTTGCGCGGTCCGGTCAGTTCGGCCATCGAACTGCTGGCCGGCATCCCTTCGATCATCTACGGCATGTGGGGCCTCTTCATCTTCGCCCCGTTCGTCGCCGAGCACATCAAGCCCTGGCTGATGAACAACTTCAGCGCCGATCCGCCGGACGGCCAGGTCTCGTGGCTGGTCCAGCACGTGCCATGGATCGCCAAGTTCTTCTCCAGCGAGTACCCGTTCTTCGGCGCGGGCGTGCTCACCGCGGGCCTGGTCCTGGCGGTGATGATCATCCCCTTCATCTCCTCCGTGATGCGCGAGGTATTCCAGACGGTGCCGACACGCCTGAAGGAGTCCGCTTATGCGCTGGGTTCGAGCACGTGGGAAGTGGTCTGGGACATCGTGGTGCCCTACACCCGCACCGCCGTGATCGGCGGCATCTTCCTCGGCCTGGGCCGCGCCCTCGGCGAGACCATGGCCGTGGCCTTCGTACTCGGCAATACCTTCAAGTTCACCCCGTCGATCCTCGAGACCGGCAGTTCCATCGCCTCGACCATCGCCAACCAGTTCGGCGAAGCCGAGGGCTTGCAGAAGTCGGCCCTGATGGCGCTGGCCTTCCTGCTCTTCGTGGTGACCTTCATCGTGCTGCTCATCGCGCGCCTCATGCTCCGCCGGCTCGCCACGAAGGAGGGCAGGTAATGTCCGCCTCGCTCTACACGAAGCGTCGCATCAAGAACATAGCGGCGATGGCCTTCAGCATCGTCGCCACGGCCATCGGCCTGTTGTTCCTGGCCTGGATCCTGTGGGAAACCCTCAGCCAGGGCATCGCGGGCCTGAAACCACAGCTCTTCACGAAGATCACGGCTTACCGCGAGGAAGGCGGCCTGGCCAATGCCATGGTCGGCAGCCTGATCCTCAACGTGCTCGGCATCCTGATCGCCACCCCCATCGGTGTCGCCGCCGGCACGTGGCTGGCGGAATATTCGCTGCGCTCGCGGCTCGGCCCGACCATCCGCTTCCTCAACGACATCCTGCTTTCGGCGCCGTCGATCGTGCTGGGCCTGTTCGTCTACACCGTGATCGTGCTGCCGTCGAAGTGGCTGACCAACGGTGACGTGACGTTCTCGGGTATCGCGGGTGGCATCGCGCTGGCCTTGATCGCCCTGCCCGTCATCGTCCGCACCACCGACGAGATGCTGCGCCTGGTACCGGGCACGCTGCGCGAAGCCGCGCTGTCGCTCGGCGTGCCGCAGTGGAAGCTGACGATGCAGATCCTGATCCGCGCCGCGCGCTCGGGTATCGTCACCGGTGTGCTCCTGGCCCTGGCCCGCATCAGTGGCGAAACCGCGCCGCTGCTGTTCACGGCCTTCGGCAACAACTTCATGACCTTCAACCCGATCGACAAGATGCCGAGCCTGCCGCAGATCATCTACGAATACACCAAGGACCCCAGCCCGGACATCAATACCCTGGCCTGGGCCGGTGCCTTCGTGCTGACCATGTTCGTGCTGGCGCTCAGCCTGATCGCCCGCTTCATCTTCTCGCGCTCCAAGGTGTCCCATGACTAACATGAACGAAGTCGCCTCCCAGCCGGGCTTCGGCACGTCGCCGCACGCCTCGGGCGTCGACCTTGGCCAGGTGCCGGCGAAGATGACCGTACGCGACGTGAACTTCCACTACGGTGATTTCCACGCGATCAAGAACATCGCCATGGACGTGCCGGAGAAGAAGGTCACCGCGATCATCGGGCCGTCCGGCTGCGGCAAGTCCACCCTGCTGCGCATCTTCAACCGCATCTACGCGATCTACCCGAACCTGCGCGCCAGCGGCGAGATCGTCCTGGACGGCGAGAACATCCTCGATCCGAAGTACTCGCTGAACCGCCTGCGCAGCAAGGTGGGCATGGTGTTCCAGAAGCCGGTGCCGTTCCCGATGACCATCTTCGAGAACGTCGCCTATGGCATCCGTCACCATGAAAAGCTCTCGCGCTCGGAGATGGAAAGCCGCGTGGAACAGGCCTTGCGCGGCGCGGCGCTGTGGGACGAGGTGAAGGACAAGCTCAAGCAGAGCGCCCTCGGTCTTTCCGGCGGCCAGCAGCAGCGCCTGTGCATCGCCCGCGGCATCGCGCTGAAGCCCGAAGTGCTGCTGCTCGACGAACCGACCTCGGCGCTGGACCCGATCGCCACCAGCCGCATCGAGCAGCTGGTGGAAGAGCTCAAGAAGGATTTCACGATCGTCATCGTGACGCACAACATGCAGCAGGCGGCACGCTGCTCGGACATGACGGCGTTCATGTACATGGGCGAGCTGATCGAATTCGACCGGACGGAGAAGATCTTCACCAAGCCGGACAAGAAGCAGACCGAAGACTACATCACCGGCCGTTTCGGCTAAGCGCCCCCTACTCCGAGGTCCCGCGATGAACAATCCGCACGAACACATCATCAAGAGCTACGACAGCGAGCTGAAGCGTCTCACCGGCGAGATCGTCAGGATGGGCGAACTGGCGCTTGCGCAGCTCGAAGCGGCCATCGACGTGGTCGAGCGCCGCGACGAGCGTGCCGCCCAGCGCGTGGTCGACAACGACGACGCCCTGGACGCTCTCGAGCAGGAAGTGAGTCAGGACGTGGTCCGCCTGCTCGCACTGCGTGCACCGATCGCCGGCGACCTGCGCAACGTCTTCGCGGCCCTGCGCATCGCCGCGGACATCGAGCGCATCGGCGACTATGCCGCCAACGTGGCCAAGCGCTCCATTCCACTCAGCCGCGTGGCGCCGATCACGGCGGCGGGTGGCCTGGCCAACCTCGCCGAACTCGCCGCCGACCAGCTGCGCAATGTGCTCAAGGCCTACGACGAGCAGGATGCCGAGGCGGCTTATGAGGTGTGGAAGTCGGATGCGGACCTCGACGAGGCCTACACGGTGGTGTTCCGCGCCCTTCTTACCTACATGATGGAAGACCCCCGCAACATCACGCCGTGCACGCATCTGTTGTTCATGGCCAAGAACATCGAGCGCATCGGCGACCACGCGACGAACATCGCCGAGAACGTCTGGTTCGTGGTCCACGGTGAACCGCTGGTGGCCCCGCGCACGAAGCGCGACACGACGGCGAGCCCGGATTTCGACAAGCCCTGAGGGCATCGCCGCTGAAGCGGCTCCCACATTAAGCGGCTCCCACACAAAGACGGCCTGTAGCCTGTCTGGCCCGTGTGGGAGCCGCTTCAGCGGCGACAGGATAGCCCTCTCCCCCCAGCGATCCAGCGATTCAACCCGCCGAAGTCAGCTTGAGCCCGAGAATCCCCACCACGATCAACCCGACGCACAGCAGCCGCGACGGCTGCGCCGATTCACCGAAGAGCACGATCCCCATCGTGACCGCGCCGACCGCGCCGATGCCGGTCCACACCGCATAAGCCGTGCCCAACGGCAGTTTCTTGGTGGCGAACGCCAGCAACACGATGCTTATCGTCATCGCCGTGCCGGTCAACACGCTTGGCACGAGGCGGGTGAAGCCTTCGGTGTATTTCAGGCCGACGGCCCAGGCGATCTCGAACAGACCGGCGAGTACAAGGATGGACCAATACATGGAAGCGACTCCGCACAGGCGGGGTCGTCCCCGCGGAGATGATGCGCATCGCGGGGCCGTCCCCGCATGCGGACCGGCATTGCGCCGATCCGTCGAACATTCTACACAGCCCGTGTAACCCCCCGCTGACCCGAGCTAGCGACACACTTCGTGCAATCCTTTGCTGACCGAGCTAGCGATACACTTTGTATAATCCTTGACCCAGGCTAGCGACCACCGGGTGGGAGCCGACCTTGTCGGCGATCCCGCGGCAGCGGGCCAGTTCGAGGCAAGCACCCATCGCCGACAAAGTCGGCTCCCACATGGGCCTGAGGCAAGCACCCGTCGCCGACAGGGTCGGCTCCCACCCATATCCCTCCTACCCATATCCCTCCTACCCATATCCCTCCGACCTAGATCTCTCCACCCGGATCCCTACCAGGATCTTCCCGCCAAGATCGTTACAGCATGGGTGCCGCGGCCGCTTTCTTCGCCTTCACGCCGCGCACGATGCCGTACACGCTGATCAGGAACCATGCCATCTCCTGCAGGAACGCGGAGAGATTGAACGTACCGAAGATCAGCGAAAGAAGAATGCCGAAGGCGCCCACCAGGTTCATCACCTGGTACGGGTAACCCTGGCCCGACAGCTTGTGCGCCTGGAGCAGGAAGAACGCCACCAACACCAGGGTGACACCGATCAGGCCAGCCCAGTCGTGCCAGAACAGATTCATCGCTTGCCTCCTCGCTGACGCAACGCTTCGAACAAGACGATACCCGTGGCCACCGAGACATTGAGGCTTTCCATGCCCCCGGGCATCGGGATCTTCGCGACGAAATCACAGGTGTCACGGGTGAGACGGCGCATGCCATCGCCCTCGCTGCCCATCACCAATGCCACCGGGCCCTTGAGGTCGATCTCGTAGATGGACTGGCTGGTATCGCCGTCCAGCCCCGTGATCCACACGCCGGCGTCCTTGAGCAGGCGCATCGCGCGGGCGAGATTGGTCGCGGCGATCACCGGCACGAGATCGGCGCCACCAGCCGACGCACGACGAACCGTCGGCGTGATGCCGACGGCGCGATCCTTCGGCACCACCACGGCGGTCACGTTCGCGGCCGCGGCGCTACGCAGGCAGGCACCGAGGTTATGCGGATCGGTGACCCCGTCGAGCACCAGCACCAAGGCTTCGGACCCTGCCGCGTCGAGCAACGCTGGGAGGTCGTTCTCCCCACGCAGCGGCGGCGTCTCATAACGGGCGATCACCCCCTGGTGGCGTGCTTCGCCACCGAGCTTCTCGAGTTGCTCCTTGCCCACCGGCTTCACCGGCAGGCCGAGCTTGCGCGCTTGCGCGGCGATCTCGTTCACGCGCGCGTTCTTCGAATTCTGCTCGATCAATACTTCACGGACACGATCCGGGTCGTTGGCTAGCGCGCCTTCGACCGGATTGATCCCGACGATCCACGACTCACTCATGCTTGCGGCTTGCTCCTGGGTCTACGTCGCGCGCTCTTGGCCGCGGTTTTCGCGGGTGCGCTCTTCACTGGCGCCACCTTGGCCGCCGTCCTGGTTCCGGATTGTTTCGTGGGCTGGGCGTTCTTCGGTCCACGACCCTTCGCCACGTCGTTGCGCGGCGCATCGCCCTTCCTGGATGCAGGCCCCTCGCTCCCCGCGCCCTGCCGCCCCCGATTACCACCGCTGGAACGAGCCCCATCCTTCGGCGGCACGGCATCGCGACCCTGGTGGGAAGCGCGCTTGCGCCCGACACCCGCACCCTCCGTCTCGCCAGCCGCCTGACGAGCAGGCCGCGGATGATGCTCCGCCACAGGCTCGGCGACAACCGGCGCCTTGGTCTTCTTGCCGAAGATCCGCCCCACCGCCTTCTTCGCGGCACGACCGAACGCCTTCCCGGCCTCCGCCATACCCGAGCGAGACGCCGGCGCGGGTGCGGCAACGACCGGCGGAGGCGGCTTCGGCAATGCGGCCAGACGCGCCACGAGACGGAAATCGATCTTGCGATCTTCCAGGCTCGCGCGCAGCACCTGCACGCTCACGTAATCGCCGAGGCGATAGCTGGCTCCCGTCCGCTCGCCGGACAGCAAATGACGGACCGGGTCGAACTTGTAGTAGTCGTTCGGCAACTGCGAGACATGGACGAGACCGGATACGCGCGACGCCGCCAGTTCGACGAACAAGCCGAACGACGTGACCCCGGTGATCGTGCCGGCGAATTCCTCACCGACATGCTTCTCCATCCAGGCGCACTTGAAGCGCTCGTCGACATCGCGCTCGGCTTCTTCCGCACGACGCTCGCGCTGCGAGCAATGCACGGCCATCGAGGCCATCTGGCCCTCGCTGTACGTGTAGTCGGCCGGCTTGCCCTTGGTCAGCGCGTAACGGATGGCGCGATGCACGAGCAGGTCGGGATAACGGCGGATCGGAGAAGTGAAATGCGCGTAGGCATCCAGCGCAAGGCCGAAGTGGCCCTGGTTCTCCGGGTGGTATACGGCCATGCTCTGCGCGCGCAGGAGCACCGACTGGATCAGTTCCGCTTCGGGACGATCGTGCACCTTCTTGAGCAAGGCGGAGAAGTCGGCGGGAGTGACCTCGTCGGCGGGCGGCATCTTCAGCTTGAACTCGCGCAGGAACTGCAGGAGATCGTCGTATTTCTCCGCCGGCGGCGACGCATGCACGCGATAGAGCGCCGGGATCTTCCGCTTCGAGAGATACCTCGCCGCCTGCACGTTCGCGGCGATCATGCATTCCTCGATCAGCTTGTGCGCGTCGTTGCGGTCGCTGGCACCCATGGAGACGACGTCACCCGACGGAGCCAGGCGGAACTTCACTTCGGGTGTCTCGAAGTCGATGGCGCCGCGGCGCTTGCGCGCTTTCGCCATCACCTTGTAGAGACGATGCAGGGTCTCCACCTGCGGAAGCACGTCCGCGATCTCGTCGCGCACATCGGCGTTGCGCTCGCCCACGGCCTGCCACACCTTGTTATAGGTGAGCCGAGCGTGCGAGTACATCACCGCGTCGTAGAACTTCGACCGGACGACCTCGCCTTCCTCGTCGATCTCCATGTCGCAGACCATGCACAGGCGGTCGACCTTGGGATTGAGCGAGCAGATGCCGTTGGACAATGTTTCCGGCAACATCGGCACGACGAAACCGGGGAAATAGGTGGACGTGCTGCGATCGTAGGCTTCGACGTCGAGCGGCGTACCCACGGGCACGTAATGCGACACGTCGGCGATGGCGACGATGAGGCGGAAGCCGCCGCCCTTCAGCGCTTCGGCATAGACGGCGTCGTCGAAGTCGCGGGCGTCCTCGCCGTCGATCGTGACCAGCGGCAGCTTGCGGATATCGACGCGGCCCTTGCGCTCCTCGGCGGTGACCTTGGGCTCCACTTCCTCCGCCTGGCGTACGACCTGGGCGGGCCATTCGTGCGGCAGGTCGTGGCTGGCGATCGCCATTTCCACCACCAGCGACGGCTCCAGGCGCTCGCCCAGCACGGCGCGGATCGTGCCCATGGGACCGCGGTGCGGTGTCGGCGGGTCGGTGATCTCGACCACCACGATCTCGCCGGAACGGGCACCGGCGTCGCGGCCAGCGGGGATCATGATGTTCTGGTGCAGGCGGCGGTCGTCGGGCTCCACCAGGGTCACGCCGTTCTCGACGACCACGCGGCCGACGAGGCGCGGCGAGCGCCGCTCCAGCACTTCCACGATGGCGCCCTGGCGGCGTCCACGGCGGTCGATGCCGACCACGCTGGCGAGCACGCGGTCGCCGTGCAGCACGCTGCGCATCTGCGACGGAGAGAGATAGAGGTCTTCCCCGCCCTCGTCCGGACGCAGGAAGCCGTAGCCCTCGGCATTGGCGATGACCCGGCCGGGAATCAGGCTGAGCTTCTCCGCGGGGGCATAGCTTCCGCGGCGGTTCCGCAGGAGCTGGCCGTCGCGGACCATGGCGCCCAGGCGGCGGTCCAGCGCGTTGATCTCGTAATCGGTGAACAGGCGGAGGGAACGGGCGATATCTTCGGCCATCAGCAGTTCGCCGCGCTCCTCCAGCAGGGCCAGGATGGCCTCGCGGCTGGGGATCGGCTGGTCGTAACGCTGGGCCTCCCGGTCGGCATGGGGATCGACCACGGCCGGCCTGGCCTTGGGTTTACGGGGGCCGCGGTCGGCTCCCGAACCTTTCTGTTTCTTCGTCACGTAAGGACCTTTGAAGGGGGACGTGGAATAGTTTCACATCCGGGGGGCGAAATCGTTGACAAGTTTCCTCGACCTACCTAATCTACGCGGCTCACGGGACAGCGAAGCTGTTTCGAGACACCTGCCCAGGTGGCGGAATTGGTAGACGCACTAGTTTCAGGTACTAGCGGGTAAAACCGTGGAGGTTCGAGTCCTCTCTTGGGCACCAATTATAGACGAAGCCCCGCAGCGATGCGGGGCTTCGTTGTTTCCGGGGTTCAGAAAGACGCTACAACCCCGTCCGGAGAATCTCGACGCGCCAGCGCTGATCCTCACCGACCCGTTGGAACGAAGCCCATTCGGGCCCGATCTGCAGTGGCCGGCCGCCAAGCGGAGCGGGCTGCACATCGATGCCGGGACGGGGGGAATTGGGATAGTTCGTCCATGGCTCGAGCGGAGAGCCGTAAGGATTCACGGGATAATCCTCGAAGCGTCCCGCCGGTGCGTGATAGTGCACCGCGCCTCCTTCGACATAGAGGCGGTAGTTGCCGTGGTCCACCAGCGAGTGGAGTCGATCCGCCCGCCATTGCCACTGTTTCTCATAGGTGATGTTCTCGCAGGTATCCGTGATCACGCTCCGGGTGGCGGGCTGCACGGAAAGGCAACGGAGCGAGCCGCGATTGACGTAGCGGCTGGAGGCATCCAGCCCCCACATCTGTCGCCGGTCGGTCGCGTTGCAGGGGGCCAGGCCCACGCTGCCCTGGTTGTCGCGCAGGCAAGCGCCCGAACCGGTGGCGCTACGGATCAGCACCGTGATCTCCGCGGAGAGGTACGGGTCGGACATGTCCAGTACGAAGTCGGCGAACACGGACCGTGTATCCACTCCCTTGTCGTGGCGCACGTTGGTGCGCTCCCACCACCACGTTTTCGTGTCGAGGTCGTAGCCCCCGGAGACGGTTACCTTGGCCATGCCCTCGTAGTCACCCGGGAGCTTCCATTGGGATAGCGTGTTGAACGCCGCGGCACGCATCATCGATGTCATCTTTTCCTCGGTCAGCTGGGGCAGGTCGGCACCCCAGCGCTTGACGAGGACATTCACCAGCTTTGGCGCGATCAAGGCCTCCCATGACACCGAACCGGGTCCACCGGGAGCGGACAGCACCGAATAATCCTTGAACGTCATGCTGAGGCTCGTTTGCCACTTGTGCTCGTAACCGAAGGAAAGATTGAACGGGACCTTCGAAGCGAGCACGTCGTCGGGCTTGCCTGTCGAACTCAGCTCTGTCCCGGTGGAACCGCCGATGGTGAAACCGCGATTCTCGGTATCGACCTGCGTGTATTCGGTGCGGCCGTCCGTCACGGGAAAGTGATCCAGATAGGTCGGCGTGACACCATCCGCCGCCAGGTTGTGCTGAAGGCGGTATTTCAATGGCAGGTAGGCGCCCCACAGGTTCTTCCTATCCCGGCCTCCATCGACAATGCCCGCGCGCCTCGGCTTCACCGAAACCTTCGATGTCAAGGTGACGAGCTTGAGATCGGTCGAGCGGGTACGGCTACGCACGATGTCGATGCCGGTACCGCCCGTTATCTCACCGGAGGGATCGACGAAGTTGACGTCGAAATGCCGGGCGGGCAGCACCGCCGCACCCTCGGCCACGTCCGGCTCCGCCGCCAGGCGGTACTGCCCGCCCTCGGCCGGATCAGGTTGCCGCCGCACACCGGCCATCATGGCCGAGAGAAGATTCGCCACGCCCGCCTCCTGCCCTTCCGGTGCGGCGAATACCTCCACCCCGCCATCCGCGTTCCGATGGAACAAGGCGTCGCCGGCCGTCGGCGCGATGCCGAACAGCGACGTGATCAGGGAAGGAGCCGCCGGCGCTTGCCCGTCGCTTCGCAACAGGACGGGAACGCCAGCATCGAACAATCGCTTCAACGACACGGCCTGGTCTTCGGCAAGTGGAAGAACGTCCGTGTCCAGGACCGCCAGCACGTCGCCGGGCGCCAGGGACGACAACCGGTCGATATCGTCCGACAGAAGGCTGGCGGCGGACATCGTCGCGGCGCCCCGGTTGTCCGGCCGCGAAGGGCCGACCGGCGAACCGAAAGCCACCAGCGTCGCCGATGACGGCAGGGCGGGATTTCCGTTCGCGTCCTTGGTGGAGGCGGCAAGCCGGGTCGAGACCGCCGTCAGGTCGGACGCGGCCGCGTGAAAGGCCAGACCGAAACCGATGGCCAGCGTGAGGGAACGGATAGCAAGAGTGGGGATTCTCATGGGGGACCTCCTTGTGCGTAGTCCGGTTTCGACGTTAGTCCCGTCTGGCCGCTACCCAGTGAGAGCATTCTCACTCCAGCTCACCTGCTCAACGGGAAGAAACGCACATTTACCCGCCGTTCTCCACACGATGAGCGAAGATGTCGACACGGCCACTCCGCTACGGCAGGAACTTCCGTGCGAATCGCCGCCGACACCCACAGGGACGCGGGGCATCGCCTACGCGGGCCCTGGACATCTGCCCGTTTCCTCCCGGCCTCATCCATCGACGGCCCTCTTCCCTGCCCTCCACCCCTGTATAATCGGTCGGGTAATGCACGGTGGGAGAAGCGGAAGGACCCGCTGCCGAAGGCGCAACGCCCGTAATCGCTCAGGCCCCAAAACCACCGCGCGGTCATCACTCTGGAGAGACCGGTTCGATCCGGCGCCGAAGGTGCAAGAGGCTCCGCCTCCAAACTCTCAGGCAAAAGGACAGAGGGGCGCCCCACGTGCCGGCACGGCGCGTTATTTCGGATGCCTCCAAGCCCATGAGCCATAAAACCTCTCCTTCGCTGCGCGACCTCGAGAACCACGGCGCCTTCATCGAGCGCCACATCGGCCCCAACGACACCGAGATCGCCGAGATGTTGCGCGTGGTCGGCCACGACACGCTCGACGCGCTCACCGACGCCATCGTTCCCGGTTCGATCAAGTCGCCTGCTCCGCTCGCCCTGCCCGCCGCGATCACCGAGGAAGAGGCGTTGGCGAAGATCCGCGCGATCGCCGACCGCAACACCGTCTTCCGCAGCTTCATCGGCCAGGGGTACTACGGCACGCTCACGCCGAACGTGATCCTGCGCAACGTGCTCGAGAACCCGGCGTGGTACACGGCGTACACGCCGTACCAGGCGGAGATCTCGCAGGGCCGCATGGAGGCCCTGATCAATTTCCAGACGATGGTCGCCGACCTCACCGGCATGGACATCTCCAACGCGTCGCTGCTCGACGAAGGCACCGCCGCGGCCGAGGCCATGGCGCTGGCCAAGCGCTCCGCCAAGTCGAAGTCGAACGTGTTCTTCGTCTCCCGGGACGTGCATCCGCAGACGCTCGAAGTGCTGCGCACCCGTGCCGATGGCATCGGCATCGAACTGCATGTGGGCGACGACGGCGAAGGCGCCACGGTGGACAGCTTCGGCGTGTTGCTGCAGTACCCGAACACCTTCGGCCGCATCAACGACTACAAGGCCCTGGCCGATGCGACGCACGCGCGTGGCGGCGTCGTCTGCGTCGCCACCGACCTGCTCGCGCTCACCCTGATCGCCGCGCCGGGCAGCTGGGGCGCGGACATCGTGGTGGGCAACACGCAGCGCTTCGGCGTGCCCTACGGCTTCGGTGGCCCCCACGCGGCCTACCTCGCCTGCCGTGACGCATACAAGCGCTCGATGCCGGGCCGCCTGATCGGCGTCTCCGTGGATACCGAGGGTAAGCCGGCCTATCGCCTCACCTTGCAGACGCGCGAGCAGCACATCCGTCGCGAGAAGGCCACGTCCAACATCTGCACCGCGCAGGTGCTGCTCGCCGTGATGGCCAGCATGTATGCCGTGTACCACGGTCCGGAAGGCCTGGTGCGCATCGCGCGCCGCACGCACCGCCTCGCGGCGATCCTCGCCACGGCGCTGCGCAACGCCGGTGTCGCCGTCGGCGGCGACTTCTTCGACACGCTGCATGTCACCGGTGTCGAGGCCGCGGCGATCCACGCCAAGGCCACCGCCGCTGGCATCAACCTGCGCGCCATCGACGCGTCCAGCGTCGGCATCAGCCTCGACGAGACCACCACCCGCGCGGATATCGTCTCGCTCGCCGGTGTCTTCGGCGCCAGCGTCGGCGACATCGACGCGCTCGACGCCGAGGTCCACGACGCCCTGCCGAAGGACCTGCTGCGCGAGGTCGACTTCCTCCAGCATCCGGTGTTCAACACGCATCACAGCGAGCACGAACTGCTGCGCTACCTGCGCGGCCTGGCCGACAAGGATCTCGCGCTCGACCGCACGATGATCCCGCTGGGCTCGTGCACCATGAAGCTCAACGCCACCGCCGAGATGATCCCGGTGACGTGGCCCGAGTTCGCGAACATCCATCCGCTGGCCCCGGCCGACCAGGCGCAGGGCTACAAGCAGCTGATCGACGAGCTGGAAGCGATGCTGGTGGAATGCACCGGCTACGATGCCGTCAGCCTGCAGCCGAACTCAGGCGCACAGGGTGAATACGCCGGCCTGCTCGCCATCCGCGCCTACCACCGCTCGCGCGGCGAAGGCCATCGCGACATCTGCCTCATCCCGGAATCGGCGCACGGTACCAATCCCGCGTCGGCGCAGATGTGCGGCATGACCGTCGTCGTCACCCGCTGCGACGCGAACGGCAACGTGGACGTCGACGACATCCGCGAGAAGGCCGAGAAGTACGCCGATCGTCTCGCCGCGATCATGATCACCTATCCCTCCACGCACGGCGTGTTCGAGGAAGACGTGGTCGCCATCTGCGAAGCGGTGCACAAGCACGGCGGCCAGGTCTATACCGACGGCGCCAACATGAACGCCCTGGTCGGTGTGGCCAAGCCGGGCAAGTGGGGCTCGGACGTCTCGCACCTCAACCTGCACAAGACCTTCTGCATTCCCCACGGCGGCGGCGGTCCGGGCGTCGGCCCGTGCGCGGTCAAGTCGCACCTCGCTCCCTTCCTGCCCCGCGCGTTCGGCGGCGAGGGTGAGGTCGGCATGGTCAGCGCGGCGACCTTCGGCTCTGCGTCGATCCTTCCGATCTCCTGGATGTACATCACGCTGATGGGCACGGAAGGCCTGCGCAAGGCGACCCAGGTCGCCCTGCTCAACGCCAACTACATCGCCAAGCGCCTCGCGCCGCACTTCAAGACGCTGTACACGGGCCGCAACGGCCTGGTGGCGCACGAGTGCATCCTCGACCTGCGTCCGCTCAAGGACGCCACCGGCGTGGGCGCGGAAGACGTCGCCAAGCGCCTGATCGACTTCGGCTTCCACGCCCCCACCCTGAGCTTCCCGGTCGCCGGCACGCTGATGGTGGAGCCGACCGAAAGCGAATCGCAGCACGAGCTCGACCGCTTCATCGACGCCATGATCCAGATCCGCGACGAGATCCGCGCGGTGGAGGACGGCCGCCTGGACCGCGAGGACAACCCGCTGCGCAACGCCCCGCACACGGCCACCATGGTCACGGGCAGCGAGTGGACCCACGCCTATCCGCGTGAACTTGCGGCCTTCCCGCTGCCGTCGCTGAAGCTGTCGAAGTACTGGCCGCCGGTGTCGCGCGTGGACAACGTCTATGGTGACAAGAACGTGATGTGCGCCTGCATCCCGATCGATGCGTACAAGGAAGACGTGGAGGCGTAAAACCGCCTCCTTGGGGAGCCGGCTTTGCCCTAAACTGCGCTCCTGGCGCCGCCCGGTTCGGGCGGCGCGATCTTCCAAGGTGACCACATGACCCAGGAAACGCCGCGCGACGATAGCCTGCTAGGCCTGCTGAGGGGTGTCGAGGACTTCAGCCACAAGGTCTTCCCCGAACGACAGCACCTGTTCGACGAGCTGGCCGAAGGCCAGAGCCCGCACACACTGTTCATCACCTGCGCCGACTCCCGCGTGGTGCCGGAGATGATCACCCAGACCCAGCCCGGCGAACTCTTCGTCTGCCGCAACATCGGCAACATCGTGCCCGGTTATGGCGAGATGCTCGGTGGCGTGTCCGCCGTGGTCGAATACGCGGTGATGGTGCTCGGCGTGCGCCACATCGTGATCTGCGGCCACACGGATTGCGGCGCCATGAAGGGCCTGCTCAATCCCGATTCCACCAAGGACCTGCCCACGGTCGAGGCATGGCTGCGCAACGCGCAGGCGGCCAAGAGCGCCGTGTTCGCGCGCAAGCTGGAAGGCGCCGAGGCCATGCAGGCGGTGATCGAGGAAAACGTGCGCCTGCAGCTCACCCACGTGCGCACGCACCCGGCGGTGGCCGCGGCCATGGCCAACGATGCGATCACGCTTCAAGGCTGGGTCTACGACATCGGCGACGGCACCATTTCGATACTCGACGAGGCGGCCAACCGTTTCCTCCCCCTGTCCGAAGCGATCAAGCGAGAGCACGGCGCGTGATCCTCCCGGGGCGAGCCCACCTCGGGCATATCCTGCGCTACGTCGGACGGCCGCTCATCTGGCTGCTGGCCTGGGATGTCGCGGTCACCGCCCTGTGGTATTTCATGCATCCTCGCTGGACGGCGGAATTCCCCGCCCTGCCCCTCACCCTCCTCGGTTCCGCCGTGGCGGTGTATCTCAGCTTCCGCAACACCACCGCCTATGCGCGTTGGTGGGAAGCGCGGACGCTGTGGGGCGCGATGGTCAACGCCTCGCGGACGCTGGGCCGCGAGGCGGTCACGCTGCTTGCCGACCGGACGGTCGCCGCGACGGTGGTGCACCGGCAGATCGCGTACGTGCACGCGCTACGCCTGCACCTGCGCCGGCAATCGCCGTGGGATGAGCTGGGCACGCGCCTTCCCGCCGAGGAAATCGCCTCGTTGCGCGGTGTCGCCAACGTGCCGAACGCCATCCACGCGCGCACGGCGACATTGATCGGCGAAGCGCGTCCCGAACCCATCCTGCTCGCGGCCATCGCACGCACCTTGTCCGACATTTCCAATGCGCAGGGCGGCATGGAACGGATCAAGAACACGCCACTGCCGCAGCAGTACGCCACGTATCCAGCCATCTTCACGCACGGATTCTGCCTGCTCCTTCCGCTGGGGCTGGTCGAGACACTGGGCCTGTACACGCCGCTCGGTTCCACCGTGGCCGGCTTCCTGTTCCTGGCCCTCCTGCAGATCGGCAACGACATGCAGAACCCCTTCGAGAACCTCGAGGACGACGTGCCGCTGACGACGCTCACCCGCGGCATCGAGATCGACCTGCGCGATTCCCTCGGCGAAGCGCATGGCCTGGAGCCGGTGAAGCCGGTCGACGGCATCCTCTGGTAAACCGTTCGAAGCATGACCGTTGGCACGGGACAACCGGTCGCCGAGCGATTTCAATCGAGATAAATCCCGGCTTCACGGAGGTCCACCCTTGCGCGCCTTTCGTCCGATCGTCCTCGCCTCCGCCCTCGTCCCCGCGTTGGCTGGCGCCGTTACCGGCCCAGCCGCCCTGGTGAACCCGCTGATAGGCACCACGAACGGAGGAAATGTCTTTCCGGGTGCGGTGGTTCCGTTCGGCATGCTCCAGTTCAGTCCGGAAGCCTCGCCCCTGCCGGGCAAGAAGGCGCCCATCGCGGCACCCGGCGGCTATGAGTACCGCGCCGATGCCATCCGTGGTTTCAGCCTCACCAATGTGGAAGGTTGGGGTTGCGCGGGTGGCTCGGGCGACGTGCCGATCATGCCGGTGACGGACGAGATCACCGTCTCGCCATCGACGGACTTCCGCCATGCGTACGCAGCGAAGTTCTCGCACGCGAACGAAACGGCGAAAGCGGGCCACTACCATGTGACGCTCGACAACGGCGTCGCCGTGGATCTTACCGCCGCGTTGCATTCGGGCGCGGCACGCTTCGCCTTCCCCGCCGGCAAGCCGGCGAACGTGCTCGTGCGCGCCTCCGATTCCGAGGTCGGCTCCGAGAAGGCGAGCGTCACCGTCGACAAGGCCGGAAAGCGCATCATGGGCGAAGTGACCAGCGGCAACTTCTGCGGTTACATCAACGAAGCCGATCGGCGCAGCTACTACACGCTCTACTTCGTCACCGAATTCGACCAGCCGTTCGCCTCGACAGGCACATGGCAAGACACGAGCGTGCAGAAGGGCGGCATGCACGCGGAAGGCGGTACCGGCTACGGCGAGAAAGGGTTCCCGGCGACGGGCAAGGGCTCCGGTGCGTGGGTCGGCTTCGCCAAGGGAACCGGCACGGTGAACGTTCGCGTCGGCATCTCGTATGTCAGCCTCGCCAACGCGCAGGCCAACCTCGATGCCGAGAATCCGAAGGGCACGACGTTCGAAGCCCTGCGCGACAAGGCCGTCGACGCCTGGAACGCGCGGCTCTCGCATATCGACATCGAAGGCGGCACACCGGATCAGCGCACGGTGTTCTACACCGCGCTGTATCACGCCTTGATGCATCCCAATGTCTTCAGCGACGTCAACGGCGAGTACCGCGGCTTCGACAACGCGGTGCATCGCGTCGCAGGAAATCAGAAGGCGCAGTACGCCAATTTCTCCGGCTGGGATGTCTATCGCTCGCAGCTACCACTGGTGGCGTGGCTGGAACCGAAGACCGCCAGCGACATCGCACAGAGCCTCTACAACCAGGCGCAGCAGAATAATGGCGTGTGGGATCGCTGGACGCATAACAACGGCGGCACGCATGTGATGAACGGCGATCCGTCCGCCGCCGCGATCGCCGGCATGCATGCCTTCGGTGCACGCGATTTCGACGTCAAGGGCGCTCTCGCCTCGCTGGTACACGCCGCCGACAATCCGACCGCTCTCGATACCTCGCACGATGGCTGCGAGGTCGAATGCGTGGGTCAGCGCCCCGGGCTCGACGCCTGGTTGAAGCTGCACTACATCCCCGTCGGCGCACCCGCCTGGGGGCCTGCCGCCGATACGCTGGAAACCGTCGCCGCCGAATTCGGCATCAGTGCGCTCGCGCAGCGCCTCGGCGACACCGCCACCTCAGCCCGCTTCCTCGAACGCGCGCAGTACTGGCGCAACCTCTTCGACCCGAAGGCGACGCCGGAAGGCGGCTATATCCGCAACCGCAACGCCGACGGCAGTTGGGCGCTGGTAAAGGACGACGACAAGGAAACCCCGCACGCGTTCACACCGTCCACGGAAGACGGCTTCGTCGAAGGCAGTGCCGCGCAATACGTGTGGATGGTGCCGTTCAACGTTGGCGGCCTGTTCGACGCCATGGGTGGACGGGACAAGGCGCGCAAGCGGCTCGACGCCTTCTTCTACCAGCCGGACGGCAGCTTCGCCGTGACCAGATCGGGGCCATTGCACGCCGAGTTGGACAACGAACCTTCCATCGGCACGCCCTGGCTCTACAACTACGCCGGACAGCCGTGGAAGACGCAGGAACTCGTCCGCCGCGTGCTCGATACGATCTGGCTCAACGCACCCAACGGCATTCCCGGCAACGACGATCTGGGCGAAATGTCCTCCTGGTACGTGTTCGCCGCGCTCGGCGTATACCCCTCGATTCCGGGTCGTGCGGAACTGGTGATCGGCAGCCCGCTGTTCACCCGCGCCGTCGTGCATCGCGAGAACGGCGACGTGACGATCGAAGCGCCGAACGCGGGCATCGGCAAGCCCTATGTCACCGCGCTGAAGGTGGACGGCAAGACGTCCACGCGCGCGTGGCTACCGGAGTCGTTCGCGCTGAAGGGCGGCAAGCTGGAATTCGACCTGTCGGACAAGCCGAACACCTCATGGGCGACGAAACCCGCGGACGCCCCACCCTCCTTCGACAAGCACTGACCGGCTGTTCGTGGGAGCCACTTCATTTGTAGAAGCCACTTCATTTGTGGGAGCCGCTTCAGCGGCGATCCCGCGGCAGCGGGCAAGGTCGGCGCGAGCACCCATCGCCGCTGAAGCGGCTCCCACATAAAAGGGCCCCATAAGAAAAGGCCCCACAAGAAAGAGGCCCCACAAGAGCCCGCACCTCGAGTCGAGGTGCAGGCTCTTCGTTTAGAGTGCACCGCGCCGCAGGCGCAACGCGTTACCCACTACCGATACGGAACTCAGGCTCATCGCCAGCGCGGCGATCATCGGTGACAACGTCACCCCCAGCAACGGATACAACACACCCGCCGCCACCGGCACGCCCACCGCGTTGTAGATGAACGCGAAGAACAGGTTCTGCCGGATGTTCTTCACGGTGGCTTCCGACAAGGCCCTCGCCCTTGCGATGCCGGCGAGGTCGCCTTTGAGCAAGGTCACCGACGCGCTCTGGATCGCGATGTCGCTGCCGTTGCCCATGCCGATGCCGATGTCCGCGGCGGCCAGTGCCGGCGCGTCGTTCACGCCGTCGCCCGCCATCGCCACCTTCAAGCCCTTCGCCTTGAACGAGGAAACGAGATGGGCCTTGTCCTCCGGTGACGCACCCGCATGCACCTCGTCGATCGGCAGTGACGCGGCCACGGCTCTCGCCGTGACTTCGTTGTCGCCGGTCAACATCACCAGCCGCACGCCCGCCGCGTGCAAGGCGTCCAATGCGGGCTTCGTCGAAGGCTTGATCGCGTCGGCAAGCGACAGCAGCGCTGCCAGGCGGCCATCGATGGCGAGGAACATCACCGTGGCACCTTTCGCGCGTGCTTTGCCAGCCGCTTCGTGCGCGGCACTGGCATCCACGCGCTCCTCTTCCATCAGCCGCGCATTGCCGATCGCGACATCGCGGCCGTTCACACGTCCACTCACGCCGCGTCCCACCGCCACCTGGAACCCGGAAACCGCGGGGATATCCAAGCCCTCGTCTTCGGCGGCGGCGACGATGGCGGCGGCCAGCGGATGTTCGCTCGGACGTTCCAGTGCCGCCGCAAGCGCCAGCGCTTCCGCACGATCGGGACCGAAGCTGCGCAGCTCGGTCAGCACCGGCCTGCCCTCCGTCAGCGTGCCGGTCTTGTCGAACACCAGCGTGTCGATATCGCGCAAGGTCTCGATCGCCGCCGCATCGCGGAAAAGCACGCCCGCCTGCGCACCGCGGCCACTGGCCACCATGATCGACATCGGCGTCGCCAGGCCCAGGGCGCAAGGACACGCGATGATCAGCACCGACACCGCCGCCACCAGCGCATGCGCCAGCGAGGGCTGCGGGCCCACCGCCCACCAGGCGGCGAAGGCGAGTATCGCCACGATCACCACCACGGGCACGAACCACTCGGCGACCTTGTCGGCCACGCGCTGCAAGGGCGCGCGCGAACGCTGCGCCTCGGCCACCATCGCGACGATGCGCGAAAGCACCGTGTCCGCGCCCACGTGATCCACGCGGATCGTCAATGCACCGTGCTGGTTCTGCGTACCGGCCGTGACCTTGTCGTGCATGCGTTTCGCCACCGGCATCGCTTCGCCGGTGAGCATGGATTCGTCGACATGGCTCTCGCCATCCAGCACGCTGCCGTCCGCCGGAACCTTTTCGCCCGGCCGCACCCGCACATGGTCGCCGACTCGCAGGCTGTCCAGCGGCACGTCTTCCTCGCGACCGTCGCCGGCCACCCGGCGCGCGGTTTTCGGCACCAGCCCGAGCAAGCCGCGCAAGGCCTCGCCGGTCTGGCGGCGTGCGCGAAGTTCCAGGAAATCGCCCAGTGTCACCAGCGTGACGATCACCGCGGCCGATTCGAAATACACGTCGACCATGCCGTGCGCGTTGCGCATGGTGGGCGGGAACAACGACGGGAAGAGAAGTGCCACGGCGCTGTACAACCACGCCACGCCCGTACCCAGCGCGATCAACGTGTACATGTTCGGCGACCACGGCACGAGCGAACGCCAGCCACGAACAAAGAACGGTGCGCCGCCCCACAGCACCACCACGGTCGCCAGCAAGGCCTCGCCCCAGCGCGCCAGCGACGACCAGGGTTCGGGCCACATCGTGCCGAAGAGATGCGGTCCCATCGCGACGAGGACCACCGGGACCGTCAAGGCCACCAGCAGTCCCAGGCGGCGGCCGAGAGAACGGACTTCACCGTCGTCGTCATCCAGTGTCGGCATCGCCGGTTCCAGCGCCATGCCGCACTTCGGGCAGGAACCCGGGCCGACCTGGCGTATCTCCGGATGCATCGGGCAGGTGTAGATGGTGCCCGGTGGCGCTACCGGTTCGGGCTCCTTCGGGCCAAGGTACTTGCCCGGTTCGGCGACGAACCGCTCGCGGCAGCGCGCGCCGCAGAAGTGGTAATCGTGGCCTTCATGCATGGCGTGGTGCGGCGTGGTCGCCGGGTCCACCGTCATGCCGCACACCGGGTCCTTCACCACGTCGACCTGTGCGCCGGCGTCGTGTGCACAGCAAGCGCGGCTCACGCGTTCGGCTCCGCCAGCGCCTTGAGGATCGGGCAATCCTCCGGCGCGCCATGCCCCGGACAGGCGTCCACCAGCTCGGCCAGGCCATCGCGCACACGCTGCAATTCCGCGATGCGCCCGTCGATCGCCCGCAAGCGGGCCGAGGCGCGCTCGCGCACGCCTTCCACGCCGCCATGCCGGTCGGCCGACAGGGCCAGCAGTTCGCGGATTTCCTCCAGGGTGAAGCCCAGGTCCTTGGCCCGGCGAATGAACCGCAACCGCGAAACGGCGCTCTGGTCGTATTCGCGGTATCCCGAGGGCCGTCGCCGGGGTTCGGGCAGGAGCCCTTCCCGCTCGTAGAACCGTATGGTGTCGATGGCGACGCCCGCGCTTTGCGCGATGCGGCCGATGGTGAGGGCGGTTTGAGTGTTCATGAGGCCAAGTCTAGACCCTTGATCTAGGTCTAGAGTCAAGAGACTGTAAGTGGCGACGCTTCCGCGTTAACCAGGACCGTCGTGGCGCCAGCGACCTCCATCGTCGGGCGAGGCTCTGGCAGGGGTACGATTTCTTCAATCAGCCATTCCATGCCGACACTACAGTTAGACCGACCATCGCTGTCCTTCCAGGTGCGGACGTGAACACCATCGATCCAAACGATCCCTATGCGCGGACGGCGCAGATCTTTCCACGCCTCGACGAGTCCATGATCGACACGGCGCGTCACTACGGCGTCGAGCAGGATTTCCAGGCGGATACGCTTCTGTACGCGCGTGGCGAGCGCGCGGTGTGCTTCTTCGTTGTCGTGGCGGGTACCGTCGAAGTGTTCGATCTCGACGCCTCCGGCCAGCCCGTCGTCTTCGCGACCCATACCCATGGGCAATTCACCGGCGAACTGGATCTCCTGAACCAGCGGGAAGTCCTGGTCTATGCGCGAGCCGGTGCCGGAACGCGCGTCATCAAGATCGAGCGCGACGCCCTGAAGCGCATGCTGGCGGCCGAACCGGACATCGCCGAAATCGTCATGCGCGCACTGATCCTGCGCCGTGTCGGGTTGATCCAGAACGGTACCGGCGGTGTACTCATCGTGGGCGGTGCACATGAAGCCGCGACGCTCGCCCTGCAGCGCTTCCTCACTCGCAACGGCTATCCGCATCGCCTGATCGATACCTCCGATGCCGGCGCCGAAGACCAGGTGCTCGAAGGCATGGGAACCACGGCTGAGCAACTGCCGGTGGTGATCTTCCCCGATCAGAGCGCTCTCAGCCGGCCCTCCACCGCCGAACTGGCCGATCGTCTCGGCCTGACCGAGGCATTCGACGGCGCGCTGGTCTACGACGTGGTGGTGGTGGGCGCCGGTCCGTCGGGACTCGCCGCCGCCGTCTATGCGGCTTCCGAAGGCCTGAACACCATCGTCATCGAGGGCCTTGCCCCGGGTGGCCAGGCCGGCACGTCGTCACGTATCGAAAACTACCTGGGCTTCCCTACCGGCATCTCGGGACAGGCACTGGCGGGACGCGCCCACATCCAGGCGCAGAAATTCGGGGCGCGGCTAGCCATCTCTCGTTTCGTCCGTTCCCTCGAATGCGACGAGCATCCGTATCGCCTGAAGCTGGAGGGCGGCGAAGAAGTGCGCACACATGCCATCGTCGTGGCCACGGGGGCACGCTACCGCAAGCTTTCCGCCGTGGACTACGGACGATTCGAGGGCAGTGGCGTGCACTATGCCGCGACGCCGATGGAGGGGAAGTTGTGCCAGGGACAGGAGGTGATCGTCGTGGGCGGCGGCAACTCGGCGGGACAAGCGGCCGTCTTCCTCTCGCGCACGGCGTCGATGGTCCACCTACTCGTCCGTGCGGACGGCCTGGCGGCGACGATGTCCAACTACCTGATCGAACGGATCGCGCATTCCGCGCGAATCACCCTGCACGTCCGCAGCGAGATCGTCCGTTTCGAGGGCGACGAGCACCTCGAATCGGTGGCGTGCCGTCGCCGTGACACCGGCGAAGTCGTCGTTCATCCGGTCGGCAACGTGTTCGTGATGATCGGTGCCGATCCCAATACCGACTGGCTCGGTGATTGCGTGGGCATCGACGCGAAGGGCTTCGTGGAAACCGGTCGGGCCTGCGCCGGCGTACCCGCGGCCTCGCCCTATGCCACCAGCCGCCCCGGCATATTCGCCGTGGGCGACGTGCGCTCAGGATCGGTGAAACGCGTCGCATCCGGCGTCGGAGAGGGATCGGCCGTGATCCAGGCGGTGCACGAATACCTCGCGTCGATCCGCCACGACTCCTTGCCCACCGCCATACCCGCCTCCCCTGCCGCCATGGCCTGAGCCATCGGCCGCAGCAAACACTTTCTTCCTGGAGACACCCATGTTCGTCATCCGCCACGCCTCCGAACGCGGCCACGCCAACCACGGCTGGCTCGATTCGCATCACAGCTTTTCGTTCGCCGACTACCGTGACGAAGACCACGTCCACTTCGGTCCGCTGCGCGTCATCAACGAGGATCGCGTCGCCGCCGGAGCCGGTTTCGGCACGCACTCCCATCGCGACATGGAAATCATCAGCTACGTCCTCGAAGGGGAACTGGCGCACAAGGATTCGATGGGCAATGCCGTCGTGATCCGGCCTGGCGAAGTACAGCGCATGAGCGCCGGCCATGGCGTGACCCATTCGGAGGAAAACAACGCGGTCACCGAAACGCATTTCCTGCAGATATGGATCATCCCCAACCAGCTGAACCTGGCGCCCGGCTATGAGCAGAAGTTCTTTCCGGATGCGGAAAAGCGCGGCAAGTTGCGCCTGGTCGCGAGCCAGTCCGGCGAACACGGATCGGTGACGGTTCACCAGGATGTCCGGATCTACGCGGGACTCTTCGGCCCCGACGAAACCGCGCATCACACGATCGATTTCGAGCGTCTTGTGTACGTGCATGTGGTCCGTGGCAGCGTGCATGTGAATGGCCATCCGCTGTCCGCGGGCGACGCTGCCAAGATCACCGGCGAGGAGCGCGTCGTGCTCTCCGATGGCGTGGACGGCGAGGTGCTGCTGTTCGACATGGGCGAGTTGCAGCCGCCTCGCTAAGTCAAATCGCGCCGATCTGGCGCATGAAGGCGAGGTTGTCTTCGAGGTGCCAATTGTCGGTGATCCGACCGCCACCGACACGCAGGATATCGGTGGCGATGAAGTCGATCGGCTGCCCTTCGCCCTTCCGCCCCATGAACTCACCACTGAAGTGGCCGGTAAAACGTAGATGACTGACCACCCGGTCGCCGACCACCAGGCGCTGTACCACGGCCACCTTCAAGTCGGGAACCGCGGCGAGGAACGCCTTCGAGGCGACCATGGGACCGGTCGGGCCCTGCGGCCTGCCGGATGGCAACGTGTGGTCGACGAACGAAGGCGACAGCGCCTTGGAAAGTAGCTGCGCGCTGCCGTTGTTCCAGAAGCCGTAGAACGCATCCACGGGAGCCAGCAAGACGTCCACGGACGTGGATGAAAGGCTCTTGTCGACGATCAGCTCCTGGGGTTTCGCGATGGCGACCGCCGCGCGGTCGTCCACCTGCGCGGCGAAACAGGACGGGGCCGCAAGCGCCAGGGCAATGGCAAAAAGAGTACGCATGAATGGTCCTTCGTTCGGGTTTCAGGGGGCGGCTTGACGCCCAGGGGCCTTGCCGCCGGGCGCATGCCAACAACATAATCATTTCCTGAAAGACATGTAATTACGCGACCATCTGAGTCAGTCTCAACTGCGAGGCAACATGCTCGACGATCTCAACGAACTTCGAACGTTGCAGCAGGTAATGGCATCTGGTTCGCTCACAGCCGCCGCGAACGCCATGGGCGTCAGCCTCGCCGTGGTGAGCAAGCGGCTCGCCACGCTGGAGCGGCGCACCGGGGTGCGCCTCGTCAACCGGACGACGCGCCGCCTCTCCCCGACGGAAGAAGGTGCGCGCCTGATGGTCGAGATAGATCGCGCCCTGGAAGCGATCCGCCAGGGCGAAGAACTGTTGGCGACCGGTCGCGACGAACCGGTTGGGACATTACGAGTATCCGCTCCGGTATCGTTCGGGCGCAGGCACGTGGTGCCCATCCTGGGGGAACTCACGCGCCGCTATCCGCAGCTCGCCATATCGCTGTCCCTCGACGACAAAGTAGTGGATGTCGTGGGTGGCGCGATGGACGTGGCCATCCGCATCGGCGGCGGACTCGTGGACAGCAGCGCCGCCATGCGCAGGATCGCCGACAACTCGCGTGTCCTCGTCGCCGCGCCCGCCTATCTCGATCGCCACGGACGCCCTTCGACGCCGTCGGATCTGCGCAACCACGACCTGCTGCGTTACGGCGATTCCGTCGCGCCGTGGCGCCTGCACGGCCCCGATGGCACGACGGAATCGATCCCGGCACCGGCCCGCATGCGTGTCGACAATGGCGATGCCTTGCACGACTGGTGTGTCGCCGGGCTCGGCATCATGTTGAAGTCGATCGTCGACGTCACCCACGACCTTGCGTCGGGACGGCTGGAACGCGTGCTACCCGATTGGAATGGTGGCGACCTGCCCATCGTCGCGCTGTTCCCCGATCGGACGAACATGCCGCGGAAGGCGCGTGTATTCCTGGATGCAATGGTGAATACGTTCCGGGGCGACCTTCGGAAGTAACCGAGGCTGGCCCCTCACCGTCGAGAGTTGCCGGCAAGGTCCGGCTCTTCACGGTGGCAAGCAAGACATGGCACGTAGCGACGCGGTCGCGTTTCCCGTTCAGGCATCCAGGTGCGGCTGCATCAACGCTTCAAACCACTTCTGGAAAACCGCCAGCCGACGCGACCGCTGCCGTCGATGCGGGTACAGCAATGACACCGGCATCGGAGCCGCACGATAGCCTTGCATCACCTCGACCAGGTCGCCCGAATCCAACAGGTGCTGGACGTCGAAGCGCGGAACCTGGATGAGTCCAAGGCCGGCGAGGCAGCAGGCGATATAGCTTTCCGCATTGTTCACGACGACCCTGCTGGATATGTCGGCCAGCTGCTCGCTATCGTCGTCGGACAGGTACTCCCACGGTAATGCCCTGCCCGACTTCGGCGACGCATAGCCTACGGCCGAATGTCCGTCCTGCAGCTCGTCAGGCCGAGTCGGTTCGCCGTGCTCACGCAGGTAAGCCGGGCTCGCGCAGTTGACCAAGGCGATATGACCCAGCGGACGGATGACGAGGCTGCTGTCATGCGGCGCGCCGATGCGTACCGCGCAGTCCACCCCTTCCTGCACGAGATCGATGACACGGTCGGTCGAGCCCAGGACCAATTGAAGGCGTGGATGGCGACGCAACAAACCAGGCAATGCCGGGGCGATCAGGCGGCGGGCGATGCGACTCGGTGCATCGACGACGAGTCGTCCCGACACCTGCCGCCGACTGGCCTGGAACAACTGATCGATGTCTTCGACTTCGGCCAGCAACGGCCGCACGCGGTCCAGTAACTGTTCCCCATCGGCCGTCAGCCGCACCTGCCGCGTCGTCCGATGCAGCAAGCGCACGCCCAACTGGGCCTCCAACCGCTGGATGGCCGCGGACACCGACGCCCGCGGCACATCGAGGGCATGCGCCGCCTTGATGAAGCTGCCCATCTCCGCCACCTGGGCGAACACGCGGTACTGATCGAATCTGTCCATGCACCTGACCTGTCGAATACCCGTGCCCGACCCCGAAGTCAGCCCGCGAGCGAGGTCCCCGTGCAGCCGCCTTCACGCATGGCGAAACCACCACAAACCCCAGGCGAATAGTACTGGAACACCGAACAGGGCAAGGTGGATTGGCAGTTCCTCAGACAAGCTGTAGCCGTGGGCCAGGCCGATGCGCAGGTTCCACGCCGAGACGGCAAGCCATATCAAGGTGAACAAGCTGGCGGCCAAGGTGCGGTGCGATGCGGACATCAGCCGCACGAACAACGCAGCCAGCACCAGACCAATGGCGATGACAATCACTGTGCGCACGGTTTCCTCACTTGGTGGTATAGCCACCATTGATGAGAATGGTCTGGCCGGTGATCCACCATCCATCGCTGACCAAGTGGCGAATGAAGGGGACGACGTCCTCGATATCCGTGAGGCCGGTCTTGCTGAACGGGGAAAGTGCCGCGGCCGTCTTGTGATACGCCACCGCGTCGGCACCTTCGGCCGGATAGAAGAATGGCGTATCCATCGGACCCGGGCCAACCGCGGTCACCGAGATGCCACGCGCGCCGAACTCCTTGGAAGCCGCACGGGTGTAATGCTCCACGGGCGCCTTGGTTCCGGCATAGGCGGCATAGAACGGGGTGAATGCGCCCAGCAGCGAGGTCACCAGCGTGCAGACCTTGCCGTTGTCGTTGACGTGCTTGCCGGCTTCCTTGAGGAAAAAGAAGGCGGTCTTGGAATTGACCGCCGTCATCTCGTCGTACTCGGACTCACTGATCTCGGTGAACGGCTTTTTCAGCACCTTGCCCACCGTGTTGATGGCGATATCCGGCCGACCGACCGCGGCGATGGTGTCGGTGAAGAGCTTCTCGACAGCGGCGGCCGTCGTCAGGTCACCCTGCAAGGCCACGGCTTGCGCTCCGCTGGCCTGTATCGCCTTTACGGTCGCATCGGCGTCTGCCTTGGAAGCCGCGCTGTTGTAGTGGATCGCGACGGCCTTGGCCCCTTGTCCGGCCAGGTCGCGGGCGATCAGGCCGCCGAGGTTCTTGGCGCCGCCAGCGATGAGAACGACCTTGCCTTTGATGGAATGGTCTGCCATGGGATATCTCCTTCATGAGCCGATGGAGGTTCGAGCTTAGGCCCCTTCATCCCGCCGATAAACGACCCACGGCTGGATGAATCATCCAGGAAAACCACCCAATCGGATGCTCATGAAGGACACGGCGCAGGAGATTCCCTCAGGCAGGAAGCCTCCCGTCATACTCCTCCTTCAACCGTAACCACCCATCCCAGAACGGCCCGGTCTGGGTACCTTCCATGCGCGCCACCAACACGTCGAGGTGCATATGCCAGCCCGCGCTGACGTTCAATCGCATCGTACGGTCGAGCACGCGGCTGTGGATCAGCGTCAGGAGGACCTGGTCACCTCTGGGCTCCAGTTCGAAGCTGACGCCACCCGTGCCTCCCCAGGTGATCGCCAGCTTGCGCGGCGGATCGACCTCCGTGATGGAGCCTTCCATGCGATGCTCACTGGAAAATCCGGGTGGCCGCTGTCCGGGCGGATTCGTCAGTTCGTCGTTGCGCCAGACGAACTCGAAGGTCGATCCCACCTTCATTTCCATCTCGCCGCTCGCCAGCCACTGGCGACGCAGGTCGCCCTCGGTCAGGTAGGCCCAGACCCGCTCTATCGGTCCTGGCAGGACGCGTTGGATCTTCAACGTGGTGGGTTCGATCAGCGTGCCATAGGTATCGGGGGTGGCCAGGTCGGTCATGACTTGTCTCCTTTGGAGGTCGGGGGCTCGTGGGCGTCGGCTTGGCGCAGGAGCCGGTCGAGCACGCCCAGACGGTCGGTCCAGAAGCGCTCGTAGAAGGCCAGCCACTCGCTCACGCTGGCCAGGGGGCCAGAGTCGAGTCGGCAGATATGGACACGTCCGCGTACCTCGCGGCGGATCAGGCCCGCGTTTTCCAGCACCTTGATGTGCTTGGAGGCGGCCGCGAGCGACATCGCGAAGGGTTCGGCGAGCTGGCCCACGGTCCGCTCGCCAGCGGCAAGCTCACGCAGCATGTGCCGCCGCGTGCGATCGCCGAGGGCGTGGAAAACCGGGTCCAGTTGCGGGGCGTCTAATTCAACCATGAGGTTGAATGTACGCGTGGACCACTCGTTAGTCAACCACTTGGTTGAATTATTTTCAGGCGTCGTGCACGGGATGCGGTGCCGGCCGGTGCAGCATCCGCGAGATCAGCGCGACGACGGCGAGGCCTCCACCTAGCACGCATACGCCCAGCCATCCTGCCCGTCGCCACGCCTCGGCGGCGACGAAGGAACCCGCGGCACCACCGAGGAACATCGTCGTCATGAAAAGCGTATTGAGCCGGCTCTTGAACTCCGGGTGCAGGCCGTAGATGAGGTGCTGGTGCGAGACCAGCGCGATCTGCACGCCGAAGTCGAGCAGGATCACGCCGACGATGAGTCCGGCAAGGCTCGTCCACAGAGCGAAGACGGCCCAGGCGACCACGGTCGCCGCCGCGCCCATGGCGATCACCAGCCAGGGACCGCGACGGTCGGCGATGCGTCCCGCGACCGGCGCCATCGCGACACCCACCGCGCCGACGATGCCGAACAGACCCGCGGTCGCCGCGCCGAGATGCAGGGGTGGTTGTTCCAGGCGCAGCGCCAGGACGGTCCAGAACGCCGAGAACGATGCGAAGATCACGGCCTGGGTGAGCGCCGCGCGGCGCAGCAACGGTTCGGCGCGCCACAGCCCCACCAGCGAGCCCAGAAGTTCGCGATAGGGCACGCGGCGCGCGGGCCGATGCTCGGGCAGGCGCGTCGCCATCAGCACCGCGCCGATCAAGGCCACGGGAACGGCCAGCCAGAACATCGCCCGCCATCCAGCCATGCTGGAGACGAAGCCGGCGATCGTACGACTCAGCAAGATGCCGGTGAGCAAGCCGCTCATCACCGTGCCGACCGCGGCACCCCGTTTCTCCGGTGCGGAAAGGATCGTGGCGAAGGGCACGATCTGCTGCGCCACCGTCGCGGCCGCGCCCACGACCACCGAGGCCACCGCCAGCATGGCGAGCCCCGGGGCCATGGCAGCGAGTACCAGTGCAAGCGACAGCACGATGAACTGCACGGCGATGAGCCGGCGCCGTTCCAGCGCGTCGCCCAGCGGCAGAAGGAACAGAAGGCCCGCGGCGTAGCCCAGCTGGGTCAGCATCGGGATCCACCGCTCCACCGCGCCGTCGTGCAGATCCCTCGACATGATGCCGAGCATCGGCTGGTTGTAATAGATGTTGGCGACCGCCAGTCCCGCCGCCAGCGCCATCGCATACAAGGTGGCGCGGGGAAGGCTTGCCGGCTCGGCGATGGATGGTGGCATGAGGGATTCCTGACGATGGGGTTATGCGAAACACATGATCGTAGTGTCCGACAGGAAGGCCACGTGCGCTTGTGCAATTGGTCCCTCCTTGCACGCGCCGCGCCAGCCATCGTCTATGCTGGGCTGATGTCCACGGCATGCGCGGAGCAATGACTTGAAGACGATCGGCCTCATCGGCGGCATGAGCTGGGAATCCACCCTACCCTACTACCGGACCATCAACGAAACGATCCGGGACGCGTTGGGAGGCCTGCATTCCGCGCGGCTCCTGCTCCATAGCGTGGACTTCCATGACATCGAACGCCTCCAGCACGCCGGTGACTGGAACGGTGCCGGCGAAGCCATGGCGACGGCGGCGCGTTCGCTGGAAGCCGGCGGCGCGGACTTCCTCGTGCTGTGCACGAACACGATGCACCGGGTGGCGGACGCGATCGAGCGCGCCACCCCGTTGCCCTTGCTACACATCGCCGACGCCACCGCCGATGCCCTCTCCGATCACGCGATCCGCCGCGTGGGCCTTCTCGGCACGCGCTTCACCATGGAGCAAGCGTTCTATCGCGACCGCCTGTCCGCTCGGGGGTTCGACGTGGTCGTGCCGGACGACGCCGACCGCGACGACGTGCACCGGATCATCTACGACGAACTGTGCCAGGGCATCATCCGCGACGAGTCCCGCGACCGTTACCGGCAGGTGATGTCCCGGCTGGTGGACGACGGCGCCGAGGCGATCATCCTCGGTTGCACCGAGGTCGCCCTGCTGGTGGAGGGCGACGATGCCAGCGTGCCGCTGTTCGATACCGCCGCCATCCATGCGCGAGCCGCGGCACGCCACGCGCTCGGCTGAGCGGCCTCAACGCGTCGCGAGCCGGTCGAGCCGGAGCCGGCCCCGGTTATCGGTCAATCGCGCCGCCGCGAGGTATACCGCCACCATCGACGCGAGACAGCTGCCGCCAGCGAGCAGGAACATCAGCAGGATCTGGTATTTCACCGCCTCCATCGGATCGAGACCGGCGAGGATCTGGCCGGTCATGATGCCGGGCAGCGTCACGACACCGGCGGCGCTCATCTGGTTGACGATGGGAATCATGCTGCGGCGGATGGCGTCCCGGCCCAGTTCGGCCGTGGCGGCGCGGTAGGTATCGCCGAGCATCAGCCGCGCCTCGATCGCCGACGCTTGCACGCCGACGCCATCGAGCACGCCGCTGAAGGCGATGCTCGCCGAGTTGAGCACGTTGCCGAGGATGATGCCCGCCAATGGGATCGCGTACTGCGGTGAAAGCAGCGGGTGCGGACGAATGGCGGTCAGCAGCGCGAACAGGCACGTCAGCAAGGCCGGCGTGGCGACGCTGGCGAGACTGATGAGAAAGCCACCACGTCGAAGACGATGCACGGGCCGCGCCGCCGCTTCGCGCGCGGCCACCAGCACCATCGCGACGATCACCAGCAGGGTCAGCCATGCTTCGCCCACGGCGAATACGTAGCGGAGCACGAAACCCACCGCGACCAGCTGCACCACCATGCGCAACGCCGCCAGCAGCAACCCGCGATGCAGCCGCAGGCGGAAGACCAGCGAGAGCGCCGCGTCGAGCAGGATCAGCGTCGACGCCATCGCGAGGTCGTAGGGATGCAACGAAATCACGTTCATGCCGGAGTGAGCCTTCCCTGGTTCATGGTGAATGTCCGGCCGGCCATGCGCCGGGCCTGCGTGGCGTCGTGCGTCACCATGACGATGCCGACGCCTTTCCCGCTGCACTCGACCAGAAAGGCTTCCACGGCCGCGGTCGCCGCGGGATCGAGCCCGCTGGTCGGCTCGTCGAGCAGGAGCACCTCGGGCCGCCTCACCCATGCCCTGACCAGGGCCAGGCGCTGCCGTTCGCCGGTGGATAGCACGCGGACCTCGCGTTTCATGATGTCCTGGGGAAGCAGGAGGCGCACGGCCATCGCCATCGCCGTATCCATCATCGCAGGCTCGAAATGCCCGTCCACCGTGGGAGCCCACCAACCCGCCTGCGCGGGTACCAGCATCACGCGTTGGCGCCAGTTCGGAGCCGCTATCGTCTCGCGTGGCTCCCCGGCAAGGACGACTCTTCCTTCGCCGGGGTCGAGGTCGGCCAGCAAGCGCAGCAGCAGTGATTTTCCCGCACCGGACGCGCCCATGATCGCCACCCGTTCGCCCGTGGCAAGGGTGATGGACACCGGGCCGACGCCGAATCCGTTCAGTTCCTCGACAGAAAGTAATTGCGGTTGGGGCATCGCGGTGCGTCATGTTCCTGCGGATGAAGGTGTCGTGCCCAAGGCGCGACATGGTGGCGATGACCGCTTTCGCCAGCCAGTCGCGGCCATGTTGCCATGGTGTTACCAGCCGCTTAGCTCATGCTTTGGACCGGAATGCGCGCTGTAAGCACATCGTCATCAAACGGACAGCTGCATCTAAGCTGGCTTTGGCATCGTAGCGGGAACGCCCGGATCACGGGGCATGCACGAGACCCTTCATGTCGACGGTCGTTTCAGCCAAGCGAGTAGAACCGGTCGTGGCGCGCACACCGCTGCACGGTAGGGGCCACGCTTTCCGGCGAAGCGTCGTGGCATGGCTGCTGCGACACCTCCTGCCGGCACGGAACAACGTCGTGGGCCACGGGCAGCTGCCGCGCATCGGCATCCAGCGCATCCTGGTCTGCCGTCCGAATCACCGCCTGGGCAACACGGTGTTGCTCACGTCCCTGATGGGCGAGATCGAACGCCACTTTCCGGGCGCGGAAGTCGACGTGCTCGGCTCCGGCGAGGCGACCCGCGGCATACTCGGCGGCTTCGCCACGATCGGTGAACTGTTCCTCATGGACCGTCGCGCGTTGCGGCGCCCGTTGGCCACCGTGCGGACGTTGCGCCGGCTCGCCAGCAAGCGCTACGACCTGGTCATAGACGCGGCTTCGGGATCGTCCTCCGGGCGTATCGCCGCCGGCATGGCGAAGGCGCGTTATCAGGTACGCGTCGAGGGAACCGGCGGCGACGCGCCGGCACATTTCGCGGCACGGCCGGTGCATGCGCTTCGGCGGGCACTGGGCGAGGCAAGGCTCGACCCCATCCCCACGCTCGACCTCCGGCTGTCGGCAGCGGAACGCGAACGTGGCGCGGCCACGCTGCAACGCGTCCTGCAAGGCACGCCTGCCAACGGCGCTCCGACGCTGACGATCTTCCCGAACGCGACGGGCCGCAAGCGACTCGATGCCACGTGGTGGCAAGCCTTCGTCGATGAACTCGCCGATCGTGCCGGGCCGTTTCGCATCGTCGAACTGGTGGCGGCCGATGGCCAATCGCGCACCGGCAATGCCTACCCGACCTATTTCACCAGCGATCCACGCAAGCTCGCCGCGTTCATCGATGCCGCCGACATCTACGTGAGCGCCGATTGCGGCGTAATGCACCTGGCGGCGGCGACCCGTGCCACCACGATCGGCATCTTCGGCGCCACCGATCCCGACCGCTATGCGCCCTTCGGCGGACGCAACATGGGCTTCCGCAGCGATGAAGGCTGTCCACTCGCCGCGGCGATACGCGTCGCCGCCCACCTGCGTCAAGGCATCGCCATGTAGCCGAAGCCACGCACGGTACGGATCGCGCCGGGCCCCACTTTCCTTCGCAGGCCATGCACGAGGACTTCGAGCGCGTTCGGGCCGACCTCCGCGTCGCAACCATAGATCGATGTCTCGATCACCTCGCGGCGGACGATGCGTCCCGCCCGTTCCACCAGCATCTGCAATAGTGAGAACTCACGACGGGTGAGTTCGATTCGCCGCCCCCCGTAGGTGACTTCCAGGGAGCAAAGGTTCATCGACAGGTCCCCCAGCTCGATAACGTTATCGGCGAACCCACGGGCACGGCGCGCAAGGCAGCGGACACGCGCCGTGAGTTCATCGAGGTCAAAGGGTTTGGTGAGACAGTCGTCGGCACCGGCGTCGAGAATGGCGATGCGCCTTTCGACCACCTCGCATGCCGTCATGACCAGCAGCGGCGTACGAATGCCGAGGCGACGGACCTGACGCAGGATATCCAGGCCATGGTCCCGTGCCATGTCGACGTCGAACAAGGCCAGGTCGACATGGCGCAGTCGAAGTGCTTCCAACAATTCCGCGCCGCACCGTAGCCACGTCACCGTATACGTCATCTGTCCGAGCACGCGAGCCATGGCGGCACCGAGCGCTGGATCACCTTCGACGACAATAATGTTTATGACAACCTCCATCTGCGTCCACGGGCGAATCCCGGGGCCGGATGATCGCAGGTTGGAGTGTCCGATACGCCTACCGTCCCGGCAAATCTCCAAGGCATCACGCCGATGCCCCGTCGATTCAACGTTCGAGCAGGTCTTCGTGCTGGTTCAATGTCGGCGCGGCGAAAGGGTCCGGTGCCGGCGTACGGCTGAAATGGATGGGATGATTCACCCCGCGATACTGGCCCACCACGGGATGTTCGAACGTGGCGACGAGGCCTTCCGCGGCCACCTGCGGGTGATCGAACATGTCCTCGATACGACGGGCCGCGGCGCTGGGCACGGCGTCGCCGAAGATCGTCTCCCATTCGAGCGCACTGTGCGCGGCGAGCGCGTCATGCAACCGTGGCACGATCTCGTTGTGGTGCTCGGCCCGCTTGCGCACGGTGTCGTAGCGCTCGTCATCGTGCAAGGCCTGCAAGCCGGTGCGCTCGCACAAGGCCTTCCAGAAGTGCGGCGTATTCGCGGATATATAGATGTAGCCATCACGGGTAGGATGGATGCCGGTGACGCCACCGGAACGCATGTCGCGGCCGATGTCCAACGACTCCCCTTCCGCCCATATCATCCGCGCGGATTGCATGGTGAGCGCGCTGCGCAGCAACGAGATGCCGACGTACTGGCCGAGGCCGCTGCGCTCGCGCTCATACAGCGCCGACGATACGCCCGCCGCCAACAGCGCGGCCGCGTAGTAATCCACCACCGAGCCGTAGATCACTTCCGGCGGACCGTTGCGCTTGCCCTGCAAGGTGCACATGCCGGTCATCGTCTGCAAGACCTGGTCGTAGCCGGCCTTGTCCTTCATCGGGCCGGATTCACCGTAGCCGGTGACCGCGCAATAAATAAGGCGCGGGTTGATCAGGTTGAGCCGTTCGTGGTCGATCGCCAGCCGCTTCGGCACGCCCGGCCTGAAATTGTGCACGAGCACGTCCGCCTCGCGCACGAGGCGCAACAAGGCGGCGTGATCGGATGGATTCTTCAGGTCGAGCACGATGCCGCGCTTGCTGCGGTTCACGCCGAGGAAGGCCCGGCTCTCGGCGGCCAGCGTCGACGGATACTGGCGCAGGTTGTCACCGCCGGGCGGCTCGATCTTGATGACGTCCGCGCCCTGGTCGGCGAGCAGTGTGCAGCCGTAGGGGCCGGCGATATAGGCGCTCAGGTCCAGCACCTTCACGCCGGCGAGTGGGCCGGACGCCCGGCGGGGGGACGATGTCGACGTTTCCATGTTTGCCTCGGTATCCACAGTTGCCATGTCCCGTTTCCGCGAATCACTTTGCCGCAGGCGGGATGCCCGAAACAGCCCGCCCCGATATGTTCTGGCAGCAGAAAATATTGCTTGAAGGTGCAATCAGTCCGTCGGCGCCAGGCCTAGCCATGTGAGCCGCCAGGCCCTGTCGTGACGGCCTCCCGTGGCGAAATACGGGGTGAACCGCAGCGGCGGCCGGTACCCGGGATCGAAGCGCAGCGTGGGCATGCCGTCCTCCCCCCGCTCACATACGAGCCAATCCTCAACCGGCCCCTGCGGCAACTTCACCATCTCGCTGGTCTTGAAGCCGTCGACGCGTTCCGTGGCATAGACCAGCGGACCGCAGGTGAAACCGACGTAATCGAAGCGCAGCACTTCCTGCCGCACCGCGCCGCCGTCGGGAGCACGCGATTCCTGCACGTTGCGGTTCGTCGCGCGATGCACGATGGGTCGGGCGGGAAACCGCGCCAGGACGCGGTCGCCGGTGCGCCACTCGCGCTCGATCGTGGCGTAGCTACCCGGCACGACAGCCACGCCGATCGCCGCTCCGTTGACCAGCACGGTGGCGCCCGCCGCCCAGGAAGGCACGCGAATCCTCAGCCTGAAATGCGCCTCGCGTTCCACTTCGAGATCGATGCGCACGTCATCGGGATACGGCCAGGCCGTGGCCTGCCGAAGCGTGACGCATCCCGGGGCTTCCAGCGTGGCCGTCGATTCGCCGGCACCAAAGAGGTTGACGTCGAGCGTCGCCGGATCGCGCATGCCCACGGCGATGTCGGGCAGCTCCTCGACGGCCATGGCGCCGCTGGACTTGCAGCAGCGCCAGTAGGTGGTATGCACGCGACGGCCGTTGGGAAACACGTAATAACACCAGTCCTCGCCATCGGGCGCCTGTGCGGCGAGGAGGTCGTTGTACGCGGAGCGTTCGATCTCCTCCGCGTAGCGCGCCTCGCCCGTGATCGCGAGCAGCTCCCGGTTGAGCTGGATCCAGGCCAGGGTCGAACAGGTCTCCACATAGCCTTCCGGGCTGAACGCGCCAGGGGCATTGAAGACCTCGCGCGAGCGATGTGCCACGCCGCCCCAGGGTCCGCCGCCGAGCGTGAGGTGGTGGTCGCGAATACTGGTCCAGACATTCTCCACCGCGCGCAGCAGGTCGGTTTCGCCGGTGACGCGATGCAGCTTGGCCATGCCGACCATGTTCCAGGCCAGTTGATAGGCCTTGCCCGTGCCGATGAAGGCGGCATCGGTGCCGGCGAGGCTTTGCTTCAGCAGTGCGAGCGGCGGGTTCGCGTCCGCCTGGTCGAGCACGCGCCGGGCCAGTTCGAGATAGCGGGGATCACCCGTGGCGAGGTGCAGTTCCACGGCGGGATCGAGCAACACCGTCGCCGACATGCCGAAATGGTTGCCGAGATCCGTGATGTCGATGCCGCCTCCGCTCAGCGTGTGCAGGCACAGGTCGCCGATGCGTCGTGCGCTTTCGAGGTAGCGCTCGCCACCCAACTGACGGTGCACCTCGATGAGGCCGAGCATCAGGTAGGCATGCGTCCAGATATCCCACGTACGTACGCTCGGTGCGCCGTCCCAGCTCACCGGCTTCGGTGGTTGAGGGCGCATGAAGCGGCGAGACGGCGCGTAGGTACCCAGGTAACCGTCCTCTTCCTGCACGGAGACCAGATAATCGGCCACGCGAAGCACGCTGGCACGCAAGGCCGCGTCGCCGCTGCGCGCCGCGGCGCGCGACGCGGCCACCAGCCACTTGCCCGCATGCTCGCCATACCAGTCGCCTTCCTCGTTCGATGCGCGGCGTTCCGGCGCGAACAAGGCGATCGCGGGGCTCGTTTCATCGACGATGAAATGCGACAGCCGGCCGCGAAGGTTCGCGGCCAGGGCCTCGCCGAGAAGGCCATCCAGGCGGGTACTCACCTTCATGCGGCGTCGACCACGCAACGGAAGCCGATGCAGCCGGAGCGGTCCTTGCACGGGGCCATCAACAGGTACTTTCCATGCTGGTCGAGGCGATACGCCTGCGGGAAGTACCAGTGCGACGTCTGTGGCTGATAGGAACTGCCACCGCGCAGGATCGCGCTCCTCGTATGTTCATCCTCGTATTCATCCGTCCACTGCCAGACGTTGCCGACGAGGTCGAGCACGCCGAACGGGCTGGCCGCCGCGGGAAACGCATCGACGTTCGCCGGCGCGCGCAACGTGCGCCCGCGGTTCGGCACGGGTACCCGGTCGTCGCGCCAGTCGTCGCCCCAGGGATAGCGCCGGCCGTCGTCGCCCTGGGCGGCGTACTGCCACTCCCATTCGTGCGGCAGCCGCTTGCCGGCCCATGCGGCGTACGCGCGTGCATCCTCCAACGCCACCCAGGTGACGGGCTTGTTTTCCCAACCGGCGGGCGGCTTCCCGTTGCGCCAATGGCAGAGGAAATGGTGTTCGTCGGCCGGTGCCCAGCCACTTTCAGCGAGGAAGACGGCGAATTGCGCATTGGTGACCGGCGTGCGGTCGATGTGAAACGGCGCGATCGACATGCGGTGGCGGTGACCGCGGCGGGGGCTCGATTCCCAGGGATACTGGACATCGTTGCCTTCCCACGTTTGCCCTTCGATTTCGACGCCGCCGACGACGAAGTCGAACACGCCGCCCGGCACCGGCACCATGCCGTGCGGTGGGGAGGATTGCGGCAGTGTCCGGGCGATGGGGACCTGGCGTTGCGGCAGGCTGCGCCAGGTGGATGAGAGCGAGGCCAGTGGCGTGGCGGCAGCGGCATTCATGGCCGCGAGGAAGTCGTCGAGGCCATCCACGGAGGCGCCCGCGCGCAAGGCCAGCACGGCGCCAAAGCCGCGGCCTTCGAGGGCCATGCCCAACACCGCCCTTCCCCCGTCCATGCGCGGCGTCAATGCGACGCCATTCCACAGGTCGTAGTAGCGCGTTCCCTCGGCATGGGGAAGCGCGAGTTGCTCGCCGTCGACAATGTACTCGTTGCGATTGACGACCGTCCACACCGTATAGCCTTCCACCGGGAAGCGGCTGGCGAAGACACCCGCTTGCAGGGTCCGTTCGTAGGGCCGCCAGTCCATGCTCACCATCGCGGGGGCGAAGCGGCGTTCGATGCGGGCGATGCGTCGAAGCGATTCGGCATCACGAGGCGTGAACTGGTTCCAGATGCCCCAGATGTTTTCCCAGGCGTTGTAACCGATGCCGTTGAAGAAGATGTATTGCAGGTCGTGGTTGCGGTCGCGGCCCCAGCGGTTCTCGTAGTTGATCATGTGCCGCGGTTCGAGCCACTTGAACTTGGCCACGGGAGGAATAGCCTCGTTGGGTGCCTTCTTGCCCCAACTCTGCACGTTCCAGATCAACTGTTCCTCGGCACTGATCGTCGATTCCGGCTGCAGTACGACAGGATGGCCCACGGCGTCGCAGGCATCGAAGAAAGCACGTGGTACGCCGTTGTAGGTATCGCCGTTGACGCCATCGGCACCCACCGCTTCGACCAGCCCGGCCATCGTCCGCCAATCGTTTTCTTCCGGAGGCCGCGTGCCGTGATCCCAGGGCATGGTGGGAAGGAATACGCGCACGCCCCGCCGGTGGAAGTCATCCACCGCGGAGCGCAGTCCCTCCAACCCACCGGGAAGGTCGAAGGCGAGATCGGTCTTGTTACGGTCGTCGATGCCGATGTTCGGATAGACGAACCAGATCAGCACGCTATCGATGCCGCCGAAGCGTGCCTCAAGATCGTCCAGGTAGCGGTCGACGGTATAGCGCCCCGCCACCGGGTCGTAGAAATAGCGGTCCTCCACCATCATCTGCGCGTGGACGAAGTTGCGCTGTGCCCACTGCAATTCAGGACGTCGATAGTTGGTGTCGTCGTAACCGATACGCACCAGGTGCTCGCGGCGCCAGTCGGTCAGTTCGCGCACCCAGTCGTCCGCGCTGCCATCGACATCCATCTTCCAGTGGCCGATCTCGGCGAACGGCCAACCAGGCGCCTTGCCCGGCGTGGGCAAGTAGCGGCCCGTGGTGACGTGGGAAAACTTGAACTCGTGCGTCACCCGGGGGGCGTCGTCGCGGTCGTCAGGCGGTGGATTCATGGGCGGTGGCGGCGTGGAGGTCATGGAAGGGCATGGTAGACGAGGTCGTAGAAAGGCCGCGCGAGGCGCGGGAGGTCCTTGCCGCCATCGTCGCGGGGAAGGTGCTGCAACAGGAGGATCGCCACGAGATGCTCGTGCGGGTCGATCGTGTAGGTGGTGGAGGCGGCGCCTGTCCAGCCATATTGGCCTACCGAGCCCAGCTGGCCACGCCGGGCCGGATCGATCACGACGTAACCGCCGATGCCGAAGCCCTCGCCTGCGTTGAACTGGGTGACCGGCGGATCGAGCATGCCCAGGTGGTTGCTCATCATCAGCTCCACCGTCTTCCTTCCCAGCAGGACACGATCGCCCGCACGGCCGCCATCGAGCAGCATGCCCGCGAAGCGGGCGAAATCGTCCACCGTGGAGTAAAGGCCACCCGCCCCGCTCGTGTAGCGGTTCAGTGGCTCGCCGGGATGGCGGGCGCTGTAGCTCGTGTCCAGTGCGAGCCGGCCGTCGTCGCCCATGCGGGTCAGGTCCACGATCCGGTCGCGCTTGGCGGGTACCACGGAAAACGCGGTATCGCGCATCTCCAGTGGGACGAAGATCCGCTCGCGCAGGAACTCGGCGAAGGGCTTTTTCGCCACCACCTCGACCACCCGGGCGACGAGTTCCAGCGAAGCCCCGTCATAGCCGAAGCGCGTACCGGGATCGGCGGCGAGCGGTACCCGGCTCATCCGGTCGGCGAAGCCGGCCAGGTCGTTGGCGGCATGGGGGTCGATGCGTTCCATGGTCGCGACGGCGAGACGGTCGCCTGGCAATCCGGCGGGATACCCGGAGGTATGCGTCAGCAGGTCGTGCAGGGTGACACGGCGCGAGGCGTCCCTGAGCGTAGGTGCCTCGGCACTGCCGCCCGTCATCACCCTTGGCGTGTCGAATCCCGGCAGGAAATCCGACACCGGCTGGTCGAGCGATACCTTGCCCTCCTCCACCAGCATCATCAGTGCGACCGACGTCACGGTCTTGGTCATCGAATAGATGCGGAAAATCGCGTCACGCCGCATCGGCCGGTGGCGGCCGAGGTCTTCGTAACCGTAGACCCCGGCTTCCACCACCTGTCCGTCGTGGACGATGAGGCTCACACCGCCGGAATAACCGGCGTTCGACGTCGCGTCACGCAAGAAGGCGTGCAGCGTCTCCAGTCGTTCCGGCGACCACGCTTCGCCCGCCCATGCCGGAGCACCGGCGAGGAAACCAGCCAGCAGGGCCGCCCGAACGGCACGGCCCCCGTGGAAACGCCATCGCCTCACAAGGTGATCGTGTAGGTGAGCGAGGTGACCCGGCCGCGGCCGGCCCAGTAGTTCTGGTAACCCGCCAGCTGCGACCAGCTGAGGATGTACTGCTTGTCGAGCAGGTTCTCGACACCGAGCGAGAGCTTGCCGTAGCGCTCCAGGCTGTAGTTCACGCCCAGGTCCCACAAGGTATAGCCGTGTGTCCGCTCGTCATAGCTGAAGGTCGCGCCGTCATAGGCGCGAACGTCGTGACCGGATACATGGCGGCCGAACAGCGAAGTGGCGCCGAGAGTGGCGTCGCCGCGCGACGAGTAGTTCCATGTGACCGAATAGGCCAGCTTGTCCGGGTTGATGTCGAGCACGCCCAGGGGCTTGTTCAGGCTGCCCGCGCCGAATCGCCCGGCGGGGTCCGCCGACCAGAAGGCGGTGCGGCCGGAGATGTGCGAGTAGATCCCGTTCACTTTCCAGGCGTCGTTGAAGCGCCACTCGCCGGTCACCTCGGTGCCTTCGATACGCACCGGTGCTCGCGATAGGATGAAGTCGGTGGTGTGCGGGTCCACCGCGAGCGAGGAACCGAATGGCGACTTCGAGATGTAGTGCGTCGCGCCGAACGCGCCCTTGTCGCCGCGCCAGTTGAAGCCGAATTCGTTGTTCTTGTAGATGATCGGCTCGAGGTCGCGGATGCGGCTGACCGACTGGCCCGGCGTGCTGATGTTGCGCAACGGGATACCGATGTTCGGCAGGGTGAACCCTTCGCTGTACGAGGCGAACACCGACCATTCGTCCCCGATACGCCAGATGCCACCGATGTTGCGCAGGTTTTCCTTGTAGTTGAGCTTGCCGCCCTGTACGAACACGCGGTTGCGGTAATAGGTGGTGGTATAGCTGTCGACCGTGAGGCGATCGCTTTCCCGGCGATAACCACCGCTGATCGTCAACGGCCCGATGTCGTAGGACAGCTGCGCATAAGGCGCCACGCTGTTGTAGATCATCGGCGGCACCCAAAGGCGGCCGGTCAAGGCCAGGCGTTGCTGTGCCTCGTCACGCGCCACGTCGACACCCGTGTGCAGTTCGAGACCGGTCACCAGGAAATCCGGGCGCGTCCACGAGGTGCGGATGCCGCGCTTCTTCGCCGTGATCTCGGACTGGTCGTACAAGGTGTTCAGCGGCGCGATCAGCGGGTCCTGCTTGTCCTCGGTGTTCTCGGGCAGGTAGCGCATGGCCTGGTCGGCCTTGTACACGTTGATGTCCAGCGAGCCGCCCAGTACGTTCTTGTTGGTGTATTCGAACGAGTACTGCTTGAAGTTGTTGAAGGCGTCCTTCGAACCGAAGATGTGGCCCTTCTCGGAGGTGTTCGTCCGCGGCACGTCGCACGGCGGGTCGTCGGTCGGGCCACGGCAGCCCAGCACCTGCACGTAATCGCCCTTGCCCTGGATCTTGAACTTGCTGAAGGTGGCCTGGATGCGCTGGTCATCGTTCTCGCCGAAGTTGTAGCCGAGCTTGGCGAACAGGTTGCTCGACGTGGAATCGGCGAGCGAGCCCGAGGTGTTCAGGCCGATGCGCCGTCCGTTGCCGTCGTAGGTGATGCCGCGATCGATATACGAGCCGGAAAGCAGCATGTCGTAGCTGCCCTGCTTGCGGGAGAAGGTCACGCCGGTCTTCCAGCCACCGCTGTCCGACTTTCCCTGGGTCTGGTAGCGCGTGGTGATCGTCGTCTCGTTGCCTTCCTTGGTCGGCGTCTTCGAGATGTAGTTGATGATGCCGCCCGCCGCACCGATGCCCTCCGAGGCGGATGGCCCGTTGATCACTTCCACGCGGCCGACGATGCCCATGTCGGTGAAGGTGCCGTTGCGCGTACCCTCGCGCAGCGGAGAACCCTGGGGCACGCCGTCGAACAGGCGCAGCGGAATGCGGCCACGCAAGGTCTCGCCCGTGTTGCTCATCGCCTGCGACGACTCGGCATAACCCGGCACCGAACGCGCCAGCACCGCCGTCGCGTCCTCGGTCACCAGCAGCGTATGCGCGATCTCTTCCTTGTTCACCACCGTGATCGCACCGGGAATCTCGTCGACCGCCTTCGGCGTGCGCGTGCCGGTGACGATCACCTGGTCGAGATCGGTCGGCTCGGCGGGCTTATCGGATTTCTTCTTCGTGGCCTTCGGCGCCTCGCCAGCGGCCGGGGCCGTGGCATCCTGCGCAAGCACGCTGGTGGCGAACAGGGAGACCAGCAGGATGCTGCCGATCGCGGCGGAAAGTGGTTTGATCATGTCGGGTCCGTGGATGCCGTTGGAACGGATCGCCCAGGCGGGCGAGTGCGGCGCGAGCGCCGATGACGACGCGCCTGACGGTAGCTGCTGTTGCGGTTGGCGACGCCCTCCCCGGCGTCCCAATGACCTGGGTTTCGTTGATGGCGAATCTATGCGCTTCGCCCTTGCCGAGAAACCGACGGCGGGTATGTTCAGAGACTAGTTTTTGTTGCTTACGAACCAAGCAAAACTATGCGGCGGCGCAACATCGCCGACATCTTCATCGTGCAGGCGATGACGCCGACGCCATGGCCTTGCGGCCTTCCTGCAGCAACACCGTGACCAGCCGCACGCGCACGCTCGAACGCGACCACACGATGCCGATGCGCCGGGGCTCCGATGGTTTCGGCAACGGCAGGCGCACGAGGTCGAGTCCTTCCGGCCATGGCTGTGCCCAGTCGGGCACCAGCGACACGCCCAGGCCACGGTCGACCATCACCGCGATCGCGTTCAACGCGTTCAACTCGAAGCGCTCACGCGGCACGATGCCGTTCGCGCGCAGGTAGTCGTCCGCCTGGCGGCCGCCCCACTGGTTGCGGTCGTAGCGGATCAGGGGTTCGCTGGCGAGAAGGTCGTGCGGATCGCGCGCCGCCATGGAGCGCGGCGCCAGCACCACGAGCGGTTCCTCGCGCAGCAACTGCCATTCACAGGTCTTGGGCAGCGGAAACGGCGCCTGCAAGACCACGGCCGCATCGAGGTCGCCCGCTTCCACGTCGCGGTACAGGTCCACCGAATACCCCGGCTTGATGAACACGTTGATCCGGGGAAAGGTCTCCACCATGCGCGCGAGGATGTCCGGCAGCATGCCCGCCAGCGCGGTCGGGCACGCACCCAGGCGCAGCTCGCCCGATACCCCGCTCTCGTTGGCGACGCTGCGCAGGTCGGCGACGTTGCGCAGCAGGTCGCGCGAGCGCTGGAGGATGCGCGAGCCTTCCTCGGTGACGCTCACCGTGCGGCCTACGCGGGCGATCAGGGTGGCGCCGATCTCGCGTTCCAGCGTGCGGATTTGCTGCGCCACGGCAGCGGGCGTGATGTTCAGCAGGCGCGCCGCCGCCGCCATGGAACCGTGGTCGGCCACGGTGATGAAGGTGTTGAGGAACTGGGTCTCCACGGGATCTCGCCGGCGCTGGTCAGGGTGGAGCCATGGTAGGTCATCCCTCCCGGGGTTCGCGATGGATCGTCAGGCCCTTGAGCGAGCGGGTCGGCGCGGGGAAGAACAGGCTGGCCACGTAGCCGATCACGATGCAGAGGAAGATCGAGATCGCCAGGTAGAAGTACGGATGCACGAGCCGGAACGCCCAGGCCACGAGGGTGAGCGCGGTGCTGCCGGCGATGCCGATCGCCACCCCCGGCGAGTTGGCGCGCCGGGTGAACATGCCCAGGGTGTACGCGCCTGCGAAGCCACCGCCCAGCAATCCGGCTAGTTCGATCGACACGTCGAACAGTGAATGCACATCGAAGCGCGACAGCAGCAAGGCCAGCCCGATGCCGACCAGGCCGACCGCGATCGTGCTCACTTCGGCGAAGACCACGCTTCGCTTGGGCGATGGGTTCTTCACCAGGCGCTCGTAGAAATCCACCGAGACCAGTGTCGCCACGCTGTTCATGATGCCCGATAGCGTCGCCATGGCCGCCGCGAAGATGCCCGCGACGATGAGGCCGGTGACGCCCATCGGCAACTCCGCGGCGATGAACAGCGGGAAGGTCGCGTCGATCGGCAGCAGCGGGTTCATCCGCTCGGGGTGGGCCTTGTAGTAGACGAACAGCGCGGTACCGATCATGTAGAAGACGAAGCCACCCGGGATCATGATCGCCGCGAAAGCCCAGATCGATCGTCCCGCCTCCT
>NZ_JBPGXU010000024.1:0-47061 GCF_056755675.1 Luteibacter sp. KNZ12-1A
CCCCCGGGCAAGTACGGCTCAGGCCAGGCCGTAGCTTTTCAGCAACGCGTCCGGGCGGGGCTCGCGGCCGCGGAAGGCCTTGAAGGAATCCAGCGCCGGCCGCGTGGCGCCTACCGCCAGCACTTCCTTGCGGAAACGCTCACCCGTGGCGCGGTCGAGCACGCCGGCCTCCTCGAAGGCCTCGAAGGCGTCCGCGGAAAGTACCTCCGCCCAGAGGTAGCTGTAGTAACCGGCCGAATATCCGCCGGCGAAGATATGCGTGAAGGCATGCGGGAAACGCTGCCAGGCCGGTGGATGGAGCACGGCGACCTCGCGACGGACCTCTTCCAGCACGTCGAGCGGGCGGGCCCCTCGGGACGGGTCGTACTCGAGGTGCAGGCGGAAGTCGAACAGGGCGAACTCCAACTGGCGGACGAGGAACAGGCCCGCGTGGAAGTGCCGGGCATCGAGCATGCGCTGGTAGAGGTCGTCCGGGAGCGGCTCCCCCGTTTCATAGTGCCTGGCGAACGAACGCAAGGCCTCCCGGTCCCAGGCGAAGTTCTCCATGAACTGGCTGGGCAGTTCCACGGCATCCCACTCCACGCCATCGATGCCGCCAACGGACGGGATATCCACCTCGGTCAGCATGTGATGCAGGCCGTGGCCGAATTCGTGGAACAAGGTCAGCACGTCGTCGTGCGTGAGCAACGCCGGCGCGCCGTCGGTGGGCGGCGGGAAATTGCAGGTGAGGAAGGCGATGGGCAACTGGAGGTGCCCGCCGTCGCGGAAACGCGAGGCGCACACGTCCATCCACGCGCCACCGCGCTTGCCCGAGCGGGCGTACAGGTCGAGGTAGGCGCCGGCGAATACCGTGCCGTCGGCATTCTTCAGGTCGTAGTACTTCACGTCCTTGTGCCACGTGTCGATATCGTCACGGGCGGCGAAACGGATACCGTAGAGCCGCTCGACCACCATGAAAAGGCCGTCGATGGCGGCCGAGGCGGGGAAGTACGGCTTGATCTGCTCCTCGTCGACGGCATAGCGCTGCTGGCGCAGGCGTTCGGCGGCGAAGGCGACATCCCACGGTTCGAGGTTGTCGATCTTCAATTCCTCGGTGGCGAAACGGCGCAGTTCGTCCAGTTCCTTGCGCGCCACCGGCCTCGCGCGGATCGCGAGATCGCGCAGGAACGACAGCACGGCATCGGGCGAGGTGGCCATCTTGGTGGCCAGCGATTCCTCGGCCGCGTTGGCGAAACCCAGCAGCTGGGCGGCCTCGTGCCGCAACGCGACGATCTTCTCGATGCGCGCCGAATTGTCGAACTTGCCCTTGTCGGGGCCCTGGTCGGATGCGCGAGTCTGGTAGGCGTAGTAGACCGCCTCCCGCAAGTCGCGGTTTTCCGCGTAGGTGAGCACCGCCTGCACGCTCGGCTGCTTGAGCGTCACCAGGAAGCCGTCGAGTTTTTCCTCGCGCGCATATTCACGAAGAACGGCACGACCCGACGCGGGAATGCCGGCGAGGTCCCGCTCGTCGGTGATGTGCTTGTGCCAGGCTTCGGTGGCATCGAGCACGGCGTTGGAGAATTCCGTCGTGAGCTTCGACAACTCGACGCCGATTTCACGGAAGCGGCTGCGCGCAGGTTCTTCCAGCGCCACGCCGGACAGGCGGAAATCGCGCAACGCATGCTCGACCGCGGCGCGGCTGGCGACGGGAAGGGCGGCGAAGTCGGGGCGGGCGGCCACCGCTTGCACGGCGGCATAGAGATCGCGGTTCTGGCCCACCTCGATCCCGTGATCCGTGAGCTTCTCCTCGGCGGCCCCATGAACCTTGCGCAGCGCCTCGGAATCGGCCACCGAATGCAGGTGGCTCACCGGCGCCCAGGCCCGTGCCATCGTCTGGTCCAGGCGTTCCTGGGCGAGGATCACGTGCTCGAAATCACGGACGCCGCCGGGTGCCGCGATCCGCTCGATGGCGGCGCGCTGCTCGGCGATCAAGGTGTCGATGGCCGGTTCGACATGTTCCGGCCGGATCGCCGAGAAAGCCGGCAAGCCGTTCGGGTCGAGAAGAGGGTTGGTGCTGGTATCCATCGGGTCTCCTTTCAGGCACCCAGCGTGGTGCCGTGGCCGGCCCAAATCAAGCGGCAGCGCGGCGTGGCGGCCCTGGGCGGGCGCCAATGGGCTCAAGCGAGGTAATCGTCCTTGAGACGGACGTAGTTGGCCGCCGAGTAGTACAGCTGCTCGACCTGGGAGTCGCTGAGCACGCGCACCATTCTTGCCGGATTTCCCAGCCACAGCTCGCGTTCGCCCACCACCTTGCCCGGGGAGATCAGCGCGCCGGCACCCACGAACGCATTCTTCTTCACCACCGCGCCATCCAGCACGGTGGCATGCATGCCGATCAGGCAGCCGTCCTCGACGGTGCAGGCGTGGATGACCGCGCCATGGCCGATGGTGACATCGGCGCCGATGATCGTCGGCAATCCCCCGGGGCTGTAGGGCCCGTCGTGGGTCACGTGGATGATGGCGCCATCCTGGAGGTTGCTGCGGGAGCCGATGCGAATGTGATGCACATCGCCACGTGCGACGGCGCCCGGCCAGATCGACACGTCATCGGCCAGTTCGACATCGCCAATGACCGTGGCGGCGGCATCGACGTAGACGCGGGCGCCAAGGCGCGGAAGGATTCCCTTGAAGGGCCTGATGGGGTTGTGCATGAGGCCATTGTACTTACATGAACGACCCACCCACGATGCGCCCATCGGCGTCGAGTTTGGGGAAGTAGCGGCTGTTGTTCTGGCGCATTTCCCGGGTGGACATCATGTCGGGGGTAACCAGGAGGACGTCCGGATAGGTCGCGCGGAATTGCTCCGGCGTCGGTTTCGTCGCGATGAAGGCGTCGAAGGCCTTCATGTCGGTGACGAAGCCGGCGACGGGCCGGGGCTGGGCGGCCGGCGCGGTCTGGCACGCGCTGAGGGCGGCACCGCCGAGAACGAGCAGGAAAAAGAGGGGAACGAGGCGATTCATGCGGGGCTCCTTGCCAGGTGGAGTGGCGATTATCGCCGCACGACTCGCGACGAAACATGAACCGGGTCCTGAATGGACGCCCTGCCCGGCGTCCGTCGCTGCCAGGGCTTACCCGAAGCGGCCACCCACGATGCGGCCCTGCTCGTCGATTCGGGCGAAGTATCGGCTGTTGTCCACCCGCCGCTCGTGCGTGGAGTAGCTGTTGGGCAGCTGCAGCTGAATGCACCCATAGGCCGCGCGGAACTGCTCCGGCGTCGGCTTGGCCGCGATAAACGCTTCGAACGTGCCCGTCTGCGTGATGCTGCAGTGCAGCGGGATACCTTGGTGGCCCTGAGCGCTCACGGCGATGGGGGCGGTCACCAACAGTGCGAGCGCGAGGGAACGGAGGGTCTTATTCATGATCAGGCTCCTTGCCTGTAAGAGGGGTTGCGCCAATGCCGGCGCGCCGACGACTATCGCCCGGCTTCCCCCTCCGCGGAATGAATTCGACTAGCCGTTACGCCGACGCATCGCGTCAGCCTTCGCCTCGTCTTCCGCGGTAACGACCTGCTGCTGCGCGTCGAGCTTCGCCCCGAGAATGATCAGGGTGTAGTTCGTCGGATCGAAGTCGCGCAGCAGGGCGATCTCGCGGCGCGCCTCCTCCAGCTGGCGGCGATTGATCTGCCGCTCGATTTCCTGCGAGGCGAACGGCAGGGTCTCGCGCAAGGCATCCAGCGCCGTCGCGTTCTGCGGATCCAGCTGGATGACACTGAGGTAATACTCGTAGGCATTATTGCCTTGTGGCGCCACCAGTCGGCCTTCACGCGTGGCCTGACGGGCGAGGCCGAGCAGGATATCGACGCCCGACGCATCGGCGTCGCCGGATTCGGTCTGCGCCGAGGAGGAGCCATCGGCCGCCATCCCCGCGTCGACACGGTGCATGCGCAGCGTCGCGAACGCCGCGGCCCCGGCGAGGGCCACGACAACGGCGCCGGTAAGGATGACCACGCGGCGGGGAAGCGCGGCCAGGTTGAACTTGGACATGGGGAAATCCGGGAGAACGACCCGCAACCAGGCCGACCCCCTGTGGCCGACCCCAACGGGCGTGACATCTTCCCGCCCGATTGTTGCAAATCGGTGGCGGTCGCCCCGCAGGAACTCCCGCGAAGCTCGCAGCCATGCGCTTGTCGCCATTGCATCGGGGATTCGCATCCCGCCTAATGCAGCCACCATCCGGGAAAGGAATGCGCCATGATCCTGTTTCTCGCCTTGCTCATCGGTATCGTCGCCGGCTATCGCGCCATGCTCGCCCCCGCGGCCGTCGCCTTCGCTGCCCGCTTCGGCGACCTGCATCTGGCCGGCACACCGCTCGCGTTCATGGGCTATGCCTGGACACCATGGATATTCGGCATCGCCGCCCTTGGCGAGCTGGTCGCCGACAAGCTGCCCACCACCCCCAGCCGCAAGATTCCCTTGCAATTCGGCACCCGGATCATCACGGGCGCGCTGAGCGGCGCCTGTGTCGGTGCCACCGACGAGAGCCTGGTCGGTGGCCTGGTCGCAGGCATCATCGGCGCGGTCCTCGGCACCTACGGTGGTTCGGCGGCCCGCGCGTGGATGGCCGCCAGATTCCACGGGGATCTCCCCGGCGCGATCATCGAGGACATTGTGACGATCGTGCTGGCCCTCGTCGTGGTCTTCCTGGTCTGACCGGTCAGAACTGAGCGTTGAGGTTCACGAAGTACTGGCGTGGCGCCCCGGCCATCAGGGTCTGGTTGTAGCCCTGCGGGTCGGACGCGACGTAGCCGTTGGTACCGGTCGAGGCGAAGTAGTGCTTGTCGAACAGGTTGGTGACGTTCAAGCCGATGCTGAGGCCCTTGAACGCCGAGACCGCGCCGAAGTCGTACGCGATGCCCGCGTCCGCCACCCAATAGGAAGGCACCGACGAGTCGTTGGTATAGGTGATGTAGCGGCGGCCGGTGTACTTGCCTTCCAGATTGGCGCGCCAACCGCCCATCTCGTAGCTCAGCGAGGTGGAGAACATCGTCTTCGGCACGCCGACGACGTACTTGTCGGCGGTGGGCACCGTGCCGGCGTTCTGGTAGTCGTCCTGGTACTGCGATTTGTTGTACGACAGCGAGTTGAGCCAGGTGAATCCGCGAATCGGCTTCCAGATGAAGGCGAGGTCCGCGCCACGGCTCTTCACGTCGCCCACGTTGTTCAACGAGGACGCGCAGGTGACGACGGCCGGGCAGGGCGTGGTCACCAGCAGGCGGTTTTCGAAGCGCGTATAGAACAAGCCGAGGGAAGCCTCGAAGGTTTCGCCGTGCGCGCGGTAGCCGACCTGCCAGGTCTGCGATTCCTCGGGCTTCAAGCGGCTCTTCGCCGCGTCAAAAGCCGCCTGTGAGGTGCTGAACGGCGTGATGCCGAAGGCGGACAGGTTCTTCGCATAGGAACCGTAGATGTCCTGGTTCTCGTCCAGGCGGTAATCGACGCCCGCCTGTGGCAGGAAACCCTTGCTCGCCTTCATGTCACCCTGGGCGAACGTCGTCGTCGGCACCAGGGACGTCGCGTCCGTGGTCACGCGCAGCGACTTCGCGCCGAAGTTCACGGTGAGCCGGTCGTCGAGCAAGTGGATGGTGTCTTCCGCGTAGGCCATGCGCGTCTTGGTTTCGTAGTGCTGCAGGAACGCGCGAAGGAACGGCTGCTGGTCGTTGTAGAACGTGTAAAGGGCGGTGTACTGGCCATCCAGCGTGAAGAAGTTGCGTTCCTGGTTCGTGTTGGCGTTCTCGCCCCATACGCCCAGTTCGATATCGTGGTTGTCCAGGCTGAACTTCAGCGCGGACGTGAGGCCATAGCGGTCCAGGCCGTAGTCGGTGGTGCGCATGGAAAGCGGCACGGTGGACGACGAGGCCTGGTAGGGCGTGGCCCACTGACCTTCGCCGCGGTCGGCGTGGTAGTACCCCGTGGCGTCGAGGGTGGCACCACCGAGGTTGAACGAACCCGACAGGCCGGCCAGGCCATCGCGGCGGATGCCGCCACCGGCGTAATACGTCGCGTCGCCCTTGCCGTAGTCCGCCGGCAGCGCGTCGAGCAGCGCGGGATATTGGCCCTTGCCGTTGAGCGCGTTGGCGATGCCGACGGCGGTGTTCCAGTCCGGCTGCAGGTAATCCCAGTCCCAGCCCAGCGCGCGCTGGCTGGTCAGGGACAGGTCCATGTAGTCGTATTCCTTGCGCTTGCTACCGTCCGCGAACAGGCTGATACGGTTACCGTCGCCCCACTGGTACACCGCCTTGAGGTTGGCCTGGTTCGACTTCTGGTCACCGAAACCTTTCCATTTGTCCGTGTCGGCATGCGCGAACGATACGTACATGGAGAAGCCGCCATGGTCGCCACTGTCCGCGCGCACATAGGTGCGGCTGGTCGAGTCGGAACCCATGACCTGGTTGAAGCGCACGCCCGGCTTGGCGTCCGGATCGGCGGAGAAGAACTGCACGGTGCCACCGAGATTGGTGTTGGAGGCGGTGCCCAGGGCACCGGCGCCCTGTGCCAGTTCCACCGTCGCGAGGTTTTCCGACGTGATGGCGCGGGTGACCTGAAGGCCATCGGTCACGCCGTAGCCCATCGTGCCGAGCGGGATACCGTCGAGCGTGAAACCCAGGCGGGACTGGTCGAAGCCATGCAGGGTGATCTGCGTGGACCACTCGTAGGCGCCCCACGGGTCGGCCGATTGGAATTGCACGCCCGGGAGCTTGTCCAATGCCTTCAGGGCGCTGCTGCCGGGGGTCTGCTGGCGCACGATCTCCTCGACGCCGATGCTCTGGATCTGTCGCGTTTCACCCGGTGCGATCACCGAAATCGCGTCCAGTTGTTTCGGAGTGTCACGAGCGTCCGTCGCGTCGGACGGGGCCGGAGCGGCCTTGTCGCCGTCGCCCACGGCGGCGTGCGCGAACCCGGCGTGCAGCGACAGGACGAGCGCGGTGGCGAGGGCGGTACGACGAAAGGAAATACAAACACGCGTCATCGGGGACGATCCATCGAAGGCAAGAGCCCGCGAGCGTGTGGCCCGCGCATGTAACGCTGCTTACTCCGGGATGACGGATGTTTGACTGTCGCCCGAAGCGTGACCGGGTCGACAACCGTTACGACTGAAACATTTGGACGTCCATCCTTCCGGTGGGTACAGTCGGGTTTCCCGTGCCGGAGCCCGCTCTCGGCAAGGCATGGATCGATCGCGTCCGCGGTGCCGTGATCGTCTCGTTGGGAGCCCGCCAGTTGCTCACACGCTGAAACGAGCCGGTCATCCGGCCGGCGCAGGCTCCACCTGCATGGAGGATCCGATGCGTTACCGAATCCGTTTCCTTGGGCCCGCGCTGGCGCTCCTCGCGGGCTGCGCTTCCACGACCGCTCCGGTCGCCGTCGCGCCGTCGATGGCACCCATCGCGGTGTCGTGCACGGAAGACGCGCTGAGCGAACAACCCTGTGTCGCGATGGCGCGGCAGAAGTGCAGCGCGCCGAGGGTCGACACCATCCGACTGGTCCTGGCGGCACCGGTGGCGTCGGCGGATGGAGCGGGAACGAAGCAGCGCTACGACTACCGCGCCACGTATAACTGCCCGGTCAACGTGACGAGCGCGGATGCGCCTTGAGCGCCGCGTTTTCGATGAGTCGATGTAACTGCCGGCACGCCGTCGGAAGCCGCGCTTCGTCCACGGTGGCAACCCCGAGCAAGAGGCCCGAGCGGCGGGGGCTGCCGGGACTGAACCACGGCGACAGCGGTACCGGCGCGAGCCCATGCACCCTTGCCTCCCGCGCCACATCGATATCCGGAACGAGGTCCGGCAGATACATGACGGCGCCCAGGCCGCCGATGTGCGCGCGATAGCCGTTCGCTTCCAATGCCACCTGTAGCGCGTGGCTCTTGGCGGAATAGATACGCTTCATGCGGCGTAGATGCCTCATGTAGTGCCCTTCCCGCATGAAGTCGGCGATCGCATGCTGGATCGCGGGACCCGGTGCCGATCCGAAGCACAGTGCCGCCTCGGTGAACGAACTCACCAGCCCCGCTGGGGCTACGATGAAGCCCAGCCTCAGCGTCGGGCTAATGGTCTTGCTGAACGAGCCCATGTGGATGACCCGGCCCTCGCGGTCCAGCGATGCCAGCGCCGGCGCGGCGCGGCGTTCGAGCTGAAGTTCGCCAAGGTAGTCGTCCTCGAGGATCCACGCGTCCGTGCGCGCCGCCCAGCCAAGCAACTCGATGCGCCTGGCCAACGACAGCGTGACTCCCAGGGGCGCCTGCTGGCCGGGCGTCACCAGGGCCAACGCCGCTCCGGGAGCCCGCTCGATGCCTTGGGAGACGTCGATGCCTTCGTCGTCCACGGGCACCGGCACGGGAACCAGCCGGGCGAGTTCGAGCGCCTTGCGGCTCTGGAAGAAGCCGGGATTCTCCATCCACGCCTCACGCCCTTCGACACCGAGCACCCTCAGCGCCGTGCCGAGCGCGCCGGCGAAACCGGCGGTGATGAAGACCTGCGAGGGGCGGCATTCGATGCCGCGCGCCAGCGCCAGGTGGGCGGCGATCTCGCGCCTGAGTTCGATCTCGCCGCGAGGATCGGGGTAGAGCGCCTGTGCGGCCGTCTCGGCGCGCACGGCATGGGCACGCAAACGGGCGAGCAGGCTGGTCGGGAAACCATCGGGTCCCGGCACGCCCATCTGGAACATGGCGGCGCCACCGAGCAGGTGCTGGTACAGCGCCGGCGGTGTCTCCGCCTCGCCTTGCGGAGCCGCTTCTCCCACGCTCACGGGGTGATCGGCGACGCGGGTACCGCCCGGTCGCGACGACACGATCACCTGTTCGTCGGCCAGGCGTTCATAGGCCGCCTTGACCGTACCCCGCGCCACGCCGAGTTGCGCCGCCAAGGCGAGCCATGACGGAAGCCGGGCGCCGGGCGCGAGCGCACCGCTGCCGATCGCCGCCAGGATGCCCGCGCGAATCTGTTCCGTCAGGGTAGCCGGGACGGAACGGTCGATCCGGATGTGCAGGGCCGATGCCATGCCTCATGGTACATCCAGATACGCGTTTTCTGGTTCTTTTCGATGACCTGAAGCAGGCGCACGATAGCGTTCTGATTCAGGAGTCGATCATGAGAACGAAGCGTCTTCTTGCAGCGCTACTGACCGGCGACACACCCCTCACCACCCCGCACGAATAGGTTCCGTCATGTCACAACGCATCGATTACACGAAGGTTTCGCCGAACGGCGTGAAAGCGCTCGGCGGTGTCTATGGCTATGTGGCGCAGTCGGGGCTGGATGCCCGGCTGGTCGACCTCGTCTACCTGCGGGTGAGCCAGATCAACGGCTGCGCCTATTGCCTCGACATGCATACCCGCGACCTGATCAAGAAGGGCGTTCCGATCGAGAAGTTGGCGCTTCTGCAAGCATGGCGCGAAACGGGTGCGCTGTTCGACACCCGCGAACAGGCGGCCCTGGCCTGGGCCGAATCGGTGACCCAAGTCGCGCGAACAGGCGTGCCCGACACGGATTTCCAGGCGGCGGCGCGCGTGTTCAGTGAGAAAGAGCTGGTCGACCTGACCTTGGCCATCGGCTTGATGAACACCTACAACCGACTCGCGATCAGCTTTCGCAACACGCCGGAAGCGGTCCGCGCAGCCGAAGGCTGAGCGGGCCGTCGAAGATCACGCGAGGAACGGTTCGCCCTGGACTCAGAAGCGCTGCCGCAACGCGTTGTAGACGGGATCGGTGTCGGGGCGCGTACCGTGCCAGCGCTCGAAAGCGTCGGCCGCCTGCTCCACCAGCATGCCCAGGCCGTCACGGAAGTAACGAGCGCCCGCGGCGGTCGCCCAACCCTTGAAGCTGGCCGCCGCGGCGCCGTAGCAAAGGTCGTAGCAGGTGGAATGATCCTGCAGGATCGACATCGGCAGGTCGAACGAGCCGCCGGTGACGCCGATCGAGGTGGCGTTGACGACGAGGTCGAAGCATTCGCCATCCAGGCCGTCCCAATAACGCGTGTGGCAGCGCGCGGGATCGCCGATCGCGTCGGCCAGCTGGTCGGCACGCTCCGGCGTGCGGTTGACGATGGTCAGCGTCTGCACGCCGGCGTCCAACAAGGCCCAGGCCACGGCCTTGGCCGCGCCACCGGCACCCAGCAGGAGGGCGTCGTGGCCACGCAGGTCGAGCGAGTGACGCTCGGTGATGTCACGGACGAAGCCGCTGCCGTCCGTGTTGTGGGCATGCAGCTTGCCGCCCACCAGGGGTGTGAGGGTGTTGGCGGCGCCGACGCGGGCGGCCGCCTCGCTGTGCTCGCTGGCCAGGATGAAGGCTGCTTCCTTGTGGGGAAGAGTCACGTTGGCGCCCAGGCCGCCGTCGGCGAAGAAACGGCGTACGGCGGCGGCGAAGTCGCCAGGGGTCGCGTCGACGGTCTCGTAGCTCAGGCGGATACCGAGTTGCGCGGCAAAGGCCTTGTGGATCTCCGGGGACAGCGAATGCGCGATCGGATGACCGAACACGGCGTAACGGTGCGCTTCAGCGCTCATGGATTCTCCTGGCACGGCGCCGGAACACCCTGTCCGGCGAAAGGATTCTAACAACGTGCCGCCCCCCGGTCGCGGTCCGTGAGACGGCGGCGGCCCAGGCTTCCTCCATCGCCATTCCCATGCCTGGAGTACGCCATGCACGACACGCTCTCGCCGCGCCGCCAGCGCGCCCTCATCGCCCTGGCCTGGCTGGCCGCGGGCGCCCTGCTGCTCCTGTTGACCCCGCTGTCGGGGCATAGCGAGACGCTGGGCTGGACCCCCGCCTTCTGGTTGCTGTTGGCCCCGGCGAGCGTCCTGGTGGCGATGAAGCCAAGCCTGCCGATGACATTGCTGATGGCGTTGTTTCGCCGGTGAGGCCGCGGATCAGGCCTGGATGCCGAGGCGCTTGAGTTCGAGGCGGCGCAGGAACTCCTGCATGATCCGCAGGTAGAGGTCCTCGCCGAGGTACGCGTCCTCGACCCCCGCGTCGATCGACGGATTGTCGTTGACCTCGATCACCACCGGGCGCTCGCCGACCTGCTTGAGGTCCACCCCGTAGAGGCCATCGCCGATGGTCTGGGTGGCCTTGAGCGCCAGCTTCACGACCTCGGCGGGCGCGTCCCGCACGGGCACGGTGCGGAAACCGCCGGATTTCGCGGTGCCCTTGGCGCCGTGGTTGTAGATCTGCCAGTGGCCGCGCGACATGAAGTACTGGCATGCGTACAGCGGCTCGTGGTTGAGCACGCCGATGCGCCAGTCGAACTCCGTATAGAGATATTCCTGCGCGATCAGCAGCGCGCTGTGCGAGAACAGTTCGCCGGCCGCCTTCTCCAACGCCTCGCGGGTTTCCACCTTCACCACGCCACGCGAGAACGAGCCGTCCGGGATCTTCAGCACGATGGGCAGGCCCAGACGCTCGTGCAGGTCGCGCAGGCGCTTGGGATCGTCGCGGTAGAGGATTTCCGTGATCGGCGTGGCCAGCTTGCGCGAGACCATCATGTCGTTCAGGAAGATCTTGTTGGTGCAGCGGAGGATCGACGTGGGATCGTCCATCACCACCATGCCTTCCTTCTCCGCACGATGGGCGAAGCGATAGGTATGGTTGTCGCTGGCGGTGGTTTCGCGGATGAAGAGGCCGTCGTATTCGGCGAGCCGCTGGTAATCGTTCTTGCCGATCGGATCGACTTCCATGCCCAGGTGCTTGCCGGCCTCGATGAACTGCTTCAACGCCTTCTTGTTCGACGGCGGCATCTGTTCGTTCGGGTCGACCAGCATGGCGATGTCGTAACGGAAGCGGCGGCGCGCACGCGGCTTTCGCCAGAGCTTGCGCGAGAACTTCTCCAGCGCCAGGGCGAAGGAATCCTCCTGGGCGTCGTCCAGCGTGTGCAGGCCGACCGCCTTGATCGCGGAGACCTGCCAGACCCGGTCACGCTCGAACTCGATGCGCATCAGCGGGCAAGGGAACATGTCGAACACCTGCCTCGCAAGATCCTGCAGGTCGCCGTAGGAGGTCTCGCCGAAGTAGACGAGCACGCCGAAGTCGGTGGTGTCGCGCCCGCCGGCCGGCAGGAACTTGGCCAGCTTCTGGTTGAGGTCGTCGATGTCCAGGCCATAAAGCGAACGGCGGCGCAGGTCGTTCACGGTGCGCACGGACGGTATGACCTTGTGCCCGCGCGCCTCCGCCAGCAGCGACACGTAGTAGCCGGTACCCAGGTATTTGTAGTTGCGGCACAGGTTGATGACCTGGGTGCGCTCGTCGTCGCCACCCACCGGCTGACGGAGGTAATCCATGGCGGTGACCACATCGGCGGACGGGTAATACGAGCCCCAGTCCGAGGCTTTCTCCACGACGATGACGAGCCGGCTCATGAGACCTCGACAGACGGCAACTCCGTTCACTCGACCCCGCCCGGGGCCGATCGTTCGCCGGTGCCGCAGTGTGTGCCCGCGATGGTGCGACACACAAGCGGGACCGTCGACGCACGTCCGGAAGGATTCATGAAAAAGTCATTGATCCATGCCGACCCGAGGTCTACAGTGCCGCGCTTGCTTCGCCCCGCTCGGCCCGCGAGCCGTCCTCCACCCGCGCCGGAGTCCCCAAAGCGCATGCAGCCACCCCCGGTCACCGCCTCGGTACGTGTACGCCGCGCCGAAGTGAGCGATCTCGACGACCTGGTCGCGCTCGAGGAATCGAGCTTCGCGCAGGACCGCCTGAGTCGTGCCCAGTATCGCAAGCACCTCGACAGCGAAAGCGCGTTGGTGCTCGTCGCCAGTGCCAACCATCGCCGCTTCCTCGGCACGGCCGTGGTGTTCTTCCGCAGGGGCACGACCGTCGCACGGCTGTATTCCATCGCGACCACGCCACAGGCCCAGGGCAAGGGCGTGGGCTCCGCGTTGATCCATGCGTCGGAAAACGCCGCACGCGGACACGGTTGCCGGTCGCTTCGCCTGGAGGTGCGCAAGGACAACGCGGTGGCCATCCGTCTTTACGAACGGCTGGGCTACGCGCGGATCGGCGAATACGCGAACTACTACGCCGACGGCGCGGACGCCTTCCGTTTCGAAAAGCTGCTTTGAGCGGACCCGAGGCTATACTGGCCTCCGTTTCCGGGGAATCGCCCATGCGCCGACTCATCTTGCCGCTTGCCCTCGCCTCCATCGTCACCGCACTGTCCGGTTGCGGCCAGAAGGGGCCGTTGTTCATGCCCCCGCCGCCCGCCGCTTCGGCCACCGCCAAGCCGCAGACGGGCGCGCACCCGGCCGCCAGCTCGACGTCGCTCGCCCCGCCGCCGGCCAGCAGCACGCGCACGCCGTTCAATTCGGTCATCCACCAGTAGTCCGTGATGCCTTCCCGTTTCACCAAGATGCATGGGATCGGCAACGACTTCGCGATCGTCGACTGGCGCGAGGATGCGCCACGCACCCCCAACGCGGCACGCGTGGCCGCGTTGGCCGACCGGCATACGGGCATCGGCTTCGACCAGCTGATCAGCATCGAGCCCGCACGCGATCCCTCCTGCGCCTATTACTACGGGATCTGGAACGCCGACGGTTCGCCTTCCGGGCAATGCGGCAACGGCGTCCGCTGCGTGGCCGCGTGGCTGTACCGCGACGGCGCCATCGAGCGCGACACCGACGTTCGCCTGGAGAGTCCTTCCGGCCCGGTCACCGTACGCGTGATCGACGAGGGCAGGGTGGTGGTCGACATGGGTGAGCCGGACTTCAACCCCTCCGCCATTCCGCTCGACCGGCCCGCGCATGCCGTCTACACGCTCGCGATCGATGGCGAAGACGTGAGCTTCGGCGCGGTCTCCATGGGCAACCCACACGCGGTGGTGTTCGTGGACGATGTGAACGACCCGCGCGTGGACACGCTCGGGCCGTTGCTCACGAACCACCCGGCCTTCCCGCACGGTGCGAACGTGGGTTTCGCCGAGCGCCTGGGCCCGGACCGCATCCGCCTGCGCGTGCACGAACGGGGCAGCGGCTGGACCCGCGCCTGCGGCACGGGTGCCTGCGCCGCCGCCGCCGTGGCGCAATCCCTGGGCCTTGCCGCGCCCACCGTCGATGTGGAACTGCCCGGCGGCACGCTGACCATCGAGTGGCACGGTCCTGGCCATACCTTGTGGATGACCGGCCCCGCCGCCTTCGTCTTCGAAGGCGAGGTGTGACGTTCGCGCGCGAACGGGGCACACTGCGACACATGCAGCACTTCGAGGAAGAAACGACATGACCGACTCCGCGATCGACGGCGATATCAAGCCAGCCACCGTGGCGTCCTACCTGCGACGGCATCCGGACTTCCTCGTCGGCTATCCCGAACTCGCCAACGAACTGGTGCTGCCCAGCGCGAACGGTCCCGCCGCTTCGCTCGCCGTGCACCAGCTGCGCGGCTTGCGCGAGAAGAACGCCGAACTGGAAACACGGCTCAAGGAATTGACGGCGGTCGCCGCCGACAACGAGAAGCTGATGCGCCGCGTGCACGGCCTGATGCTCGCGCTGCTGGGCGCCAGCGACGTCGAGGACACCGTGAGGCACGTGGTGCGCCGCCTGACCGAGGATTTCCAGTCCGAGCGGGTGCGCCTGGTCTTCTTCGGCGACCTCGCCGGGCTGCCCGACGAGCCCTGGCTGCTGCGCGAGCCGCACGGTGCCTCGGGCCTGCCCGAGTTCGCCTCGTTCCTGGAACACGGCGATCCCGTCGCGGGCCGCCTGGCGCCCGACAAGCTGCACCGCCTGTTCGGCGATACCGCGCCGGAGGTTCGTTCCGCCGCGCTGATGCGGATCGGCAAGGATGGGCTGCTCGCCATCGGAAGCGCCGATCCCGACCGGTTCCACCCCGGCATGGGCACGCTGTTCCTCGACATGATCTCGACCACCGTCGGCTCGGCCATCGAACGGGCCCGGAAGGCGGCGTGAACCCGCGCGAGGCCATCGAGGCCTTCCTGCGCCACTTCGCCGCCGAGCGCGCACCCTCGGCGCATACCCTGGCGGCGTACCGGCGCGACCTGGGTAAATTGCTGGAATTCATGGAAGCCGAAGGCCTGGACAGCTTCGACCGCCTGGGTCCGGACCGCATGCGCTCGATGATCGCGCGCCTGCATCGACCCTTGCGCGGCAAGGACGGGCGCGAGACGAAAGGCCTGGAGCCGAACAGCATCCAGCGACTGCTCTCCGCCTGCCGCAGTCTGTTCCGCTACCTCAGCCGGGAAGGCAAGCTCGACCACGATCCCGCCGCTGGCGTGCGCGGGCCGAAGGTGCGCCGCAAGCTGCCCCAGGTGCTCGATGCGGACGAGGCGAAGGAACTGGTCGAAACCAACCTCGGCGGAACACTGGCGCCACGCGACACGGCGATGATGGAGCTGTTCTATTCCAGCGGCCTGCGCCTGTCGGAGCTTTGCGGCCTGCACTGGGGCGACCTCGACCTCGACGATGGCCAGGTGCGCGTGCTCGGCAAGGGCAACAAGACACGCATCCTTCCGGTGGGGCGGTATGCGGTGGCCGCGCTCAGGGCCCTGGCCGCCCTCGGCGGAGCCGGTCCGGAGCTGCCGGTGTTCAAGGGCCGCGGCGGGGCGCCCATCGGCGCCCGCGCCATTCAACTTCGCCTGGCCAAGCTGTCCAGCGGCCAAGCCAAGCGCGTGCACCCCCACATGCTGCGGCACACCTTCGCCAGCCACATGCTGGAATCCTCGGGCGATCTTCGTTCGGTCCAGGAACTGCTCGGCCACGCCGACATCGCCACCACCCAGATCTACACCCACCTGGATTTCCAGCATCTGGCGAAGGTGTACGACGCGGCCCATCCACGGGCGAAGCGGAAGGGCTGAAGGCCCCGGTGTCCGGCGACGCCAGCCGGCCCGTACTTGCGACACCCCCGGCCGGCCCCCACCTCAGGCGTCTCCCCCAAGGAACGCACTATGGAACCGATGCATGCCACGACCATCGTCTGCGTCCGCCGCGACGGCAAGGTCGTCATCGGCAGTGACGGACAGGTCACCCTCGGCAATACCGTCATGAAAGCCAACGCGCGCAAGGTGCGCCGCCTCGGCAAGGGCGACGTCCTGGCCGGGTTCGCCGGCGCCACGGCCGATGCCTTCACCCTGTTCGAATTGTTCGAGGAAAAGCTGGTCAAGCACGGCGGCAACCTCACCCGTTCCGCGGTGGAGATGGCCAAGGAGTGGCGCACCGACCGTCGCCTGGGCCGCCTCGAGGCCATGCTGGCCGTCGCCGACAAGGAATCCTCACTGCTGATCTCCGGCAACGGCGACGTGCTCGAACCGGAGCACGGCCTCATCGCCATCGGCTCCGGCGGCCCCTACGCCCAGTCCGCCGCCCTGGCCCTGATGGAGAATACCGGGCTGGATGCGCGCACGATCGTGGAAAAAGCGCTCAAGATCGCCGGTGATATCTGCATCTACACCAACCACAATTATTCGATCGAAGAGCTCTGACCGATGTCCGAACTGACTCCCCGCGAGATCGTCAACGAACTGGACCGCTATATCGTCGGCCAGCACGACGCCAAGCGCGCCGTGGCCATCGCGCTGCGTAACCGCTGGCGCCGCATGCAGCTCGAACCGGGCATGCGCGACGAAGTCACGCCGAAGAACATCCTCATGATCGGCCCGACCGGCGTCGGCAAGACCGAGATCGCCCGTCGCCTCGCCACGCTCGCCAACGCGCCCTTCGTGAAGGTCGAAGCGACGAAGTTCACCGAAGTGGGCTATGTCGGCAAGGACGTGGAATCGATCATCCGCGATCTGGCGGACGTCTCGTACAAGCTGGTGCGCGACCATGCCAAGGGCCGGGTGCGTAGCCAGGCCGAGGACGCCGCCGAGGACCGCTTGCTCGATGCCCTGCTGCCGCGACGCCAGTCCAGCGGGTGGGACGACACGGGCAGCAATGTCACCGCGATCGACAGCGACACCCGGCAGAAGCTGCGCAAACAGCTGCGCGAAGGCGCCCTCGACGACCGCGAGATCGAACTGGATTTCGCCATGAACGTCGGCGTGGAAATCATGACGCCCCCGGGCATGGAGGAAATGAGCCAGCAGCTGGGCAAGATGTTCCAGAACCTCGGCGGACAGAAGTCGCAGAAGCGCAAGATGAGCATCCGCCAGGCGCGTCCGATCCTGGTCGAGGAAGAGGCCGGCAAGCTGCTCAACGACGACGAACTGCGCAGCCACGCGGTGGACAGTGCCGAGCAGAACGGCATCGTCTTCATCGACGAGATCGACAAGGTCGCCCAGCGCTCGGAGTGGGGCGGTGCCGGCGTGAGTCGCGAAGGCGTGCAGCGCGACCTGCTGCCGCTGGTCGAGGGCTCCACCGTCTCGACCAAGTACGGCTCGATCAAGACCGACCACATCCTGTTCATCGCCTCCGGTGCGTTCTCGCTGGCCAAGCCGTCGGACCTGATCCCTGAATTACAGGGCCGCCTGCCGATCCGGGTGGAGTTGAACGCGCTCTCGGTCGACGACTTCAAGCGCATCCTGCGCGAGCCGAACAATGCCCTGACCAAGCAATATGTTGCACTGCTCAATACCGAGGGCGTGATCCTCGACTTCACCGAGACGGGCATCGATCGCCTGGCCGACGTGGCCTTCCAGGTCAACGAACGGACCGAAAACATCGGTGCCCGCCGCCTGCACACGGTGATGGAACGCCTGCTGGAGAAGATCTCCTTCGAAGCGGCGGACAAATCCGGCGAAAAATACGTGATCGACGCCGATTATGTCGATAAAAACCTGGCCTCGCTGGTCCAGGACGAGGATTTGAGCCGTTACATCCTCTGAACATCGGGGGCCTCCCCCTCTGCTAAACTATTGACGTATATGGGCAAGGTTATTCATCTCAAAACCAACGGCCAGCGAGCGAACCTGCGCGAAGCGCAGGACAACCAGCAGCTGGTACGTCTATGGCGCGACGAACTCGAACACGGCAGCTTCTGCGGCTACGTGGGCGGTGTCGGCCGCGAGTTCTTCCTGCTCTGGGTCGTCGGCGATGGCGTCAGCTATGACGGCATGTACATCATGCGGCACCGCGACATCTCCGAATTCGAGGCGCCGGACAAGCACGCCGGCTTCCTGGAGAAGGCGCTCGCGATGAAGGGCATCCGCCCGACGCCGCCGGCGGACTTCCCCCTCGACGACATCGCCCAGGTCGTACAGGCCGCGGCGGCGCACGCGCCGGTCATCGGCGTGCACGTCGACAGCGAGGACGAGTCCGAGGTCTGCTACATCGGCCGCGTGGTCAGCGTGGAAGACGAAGGCTTCAACATGCAGGAGATCACTCCCGACGCGGAGTGGCTGCGCGAGCCCTCGTTCTTCTCCTGGGACGAAGTCTCCACGGTGAGCATGGAAGACGCCTACGCGACCGCGCTCCTGGCTGTCGCCGGCGATCCGCCGCCGCTGGAACAGGGCACGGGCGACGGCTTCGGCCGCGCGCCCTGATCCTATGCAGCCACCGCTCGCATAAGTGTGGGAGCCGCTTCGGCGGCGAAAGGGTGCTCGCGACCACGCCGGATGCCCTTCGTTCCAGGCAGGCATCGCCGACAAGTCGTCTCCCACACCATGTCGGCTCCCACAAGAAGCTTTAAGCTCGGCTCCCCGCTCCATTCCAAGGCCATCGGCCCATGTCCCGCCCGCGTCCCCTCGACATCGTCCTGCACTCGGCCTCGCGCATCCTCGAGGTGGCTTTCGACAACGGCGAGCGCTTCCGTCTTCCCTGTGAATACCTGCGTGTGAACTCGCCCAGCGCCGAGGTGCAAGGTCACGGGCCGGGCCAGAAGATCCTGGTCTCCGGCAAGCGCGACGTCGGCATCACCGCGCTCGAACCCACCGGCCACTACGGCGTGTTGATCCGCTTCGACGACGGCCACGCCAGCGGCATCTTCGGCTGGGACACGCTCTACGACCTCGGCCGGGCCTACGACACGGCATGGCCCGCTTATCTCGCCGAACTCGACGCCAAAGGCCTGTCCCGGTAAGGGAAAGCATGCGCATGAAAGCAACATGCGCGTGCAAGGCGTATATTTGCGCGCCATCCCGCATCCACCAGCGAACACCGGACGTTCCGCGATTCCTACTCCGGAGCAAACCAGCATGACGCGAATCGTCGTCGTCGGCAGCATCAACATGGACCTGGTCACCCTCGCGCCGCGCTTTCCCGGCCCGGGCGAGACGCTCACCGGCGACCGGTTCCTCACGATCCCCGGAGGCAAGGGCGCGAACCAGGCGGTAGCCGCCGCGCGGCTCGGTGCCTCGGTATCGATGGTCGGCTGCGTCGGCGACGATGCCTTCGGCAAGCAACTGTATGACGGCCTGGTCGCCGAGGGCATCGATGTCCGCCACGTCGCCCGCATCGATGGCATCGGCAGCGGCACGGCGTCGATCACCGTCGCCGGCGGCGAGAACAACATCGTCGTGGTACCCGCCGCCAACGGGCGCGTCACCCCCGCCCAGGTCGAGGCGGCGCGCGAACTCATTCGCGGTGCCGACGCGGTACTGGTCCAACTCGAAATTCCGCTGGACGCCGTCGAGGCCACCTTGCGCATCGCGCGGGAAGAAGGCGCTCCGGTCATTCTCAATCCCGCTCCCGCCCAGCGTCTGCCGGTCGAATGGTTGTCGCATGTGCGCTTCCTCACGCCGAACCAGCACGAGCTCGCCACGGTGCTCGGCGCGGAAGGCGAATCCGATTTCCGCGATCTCATGCGTCGCGCACCCTGCCCGGTCGTGTTGACCCGCGGCGAGGACGGCGCGTGGTTCCGCGACAAGGACGACGAGCCCCGGCACCAGCCGGGCTTCAAGGTCGACGCCGTGGATAGCACGGGCGCCGGTGACACCTTCAACGCCGCATTGGCGGTGCACCTGGCCGAAGGCCTCGACATGGCGGTGCGCAAGGCATGCGCCGCCGCGGCGATCGCCGTTTCCCGCCTGGGCGCGCAGGACGGCATGCCACGCGCCGATGAACTCGCGGCATTCCTGGAGACACATCGATGAGACGTAGCGGCCTGCTGCACGCTGAGCTCAACCGCATCATCGCCGCGATGGGGCATACCGACACGCTGGTGATCGCCGACGTGGGACTGCCGGTGCCTCGCGGCGTGCCCTGTATCGACCTCGCGGTACTGCCGGGCACGCCCTCCTTCGCGACGGTATTCGACGCGGTATACGCGGAACTCGCCGTCGAACGCGTCACCGTGGCGCGCGAGATCCATGAAAGGAATCCCGCGCTCGTCGCGCTGTCGCGCCGCCTCGCCGGCGACGGCCTCGCGGTCGAAGAGTTGTCGCACGACGACCTCAAGCAGGCGACCGCGCGTGCGGTGGCCGTGGTTCGTACCGGCGAGACCTCGCCCTATGCGAACGTGATCCTGCACGCCGGCGTCACGTTCTGATGAGCGCGCCCCTGATCAGGATGCAAGACATCCACAAGGCCTTCGGCCCGGTGAAGGTGCTCGAAGGCGTGGCCTTCGAACTGCTGCCGGGCGAAGTGCATGCGCTGATGGGCGAGAACGGCGCGGGCAAGTCGACCTTGATGAAGATCCTCACCGGGATCTACGCACCGGACTCCGGCAGCATCGAGGTGGACGGCAAGCCGGCGTCGATCACCACGCCCGCGGATGCCGAGAAATACGGCATCGCCATCATCCACCAGGAACTCAACCTGATTCCCGCGCTCAGCATCGCGGACAACCTCTTCCTCGGCCGCGAGATCCAGCGCTTCGGCCTGCTCGACCACCGCGCGATGACCAAGCGCGCGATGGAGTGGCTGGCCCGCGTCGGCATGGAACGTCTCGACCCGGGCACCTTGATCGAACGCTTGTCCGTCGGCCAGCAGCAGATGGTCGAGATCGCCCGCGCCCTCGGCCAGAACGCGCGCGTGCTGATCATGGACGAGCCGACCGCGGCGCTGACGGAACACGAGACCAACACGCTGTTCAAGCTCATCCGTGACCTGCGCGCACAGGGCACGGGCATCGTCTACGTGTCGCACCGCATGGAAGAGATCTTCGCCTTGTGCGATCGCATCTCGGTGCTGCGCGACGGCCATTTCGTCGGCACGCGCCCGGTCCCCGGCCTGGCTTTCGACGAGGTGGTGAAGATGATGGTCGGGCGCACGCTCGACGCGCGCTTCCCTTCGCGCACACCGAACATCCGCGAGGTGCGCCTGAAGGTCGAACACGTGACCGGTGGCATGGTGAAGGACGTGAGCTTCGACCTGCATTCGGGCGAAGTGCTCGGCGTGGCCGGCCTGCTCGGCGCCGGCCGCACCGAACTGGCGCGCCTGCTGTTCGGCCTCGACAAGCTCAGCGAAGGCACGGTCACGCTCGACGGCAAGGTGGTGACGCCGAAGTCACCGAACGAGGCGATCCACTCCGGCTTCGGTTTCGTCACCGAGGATCGCAAGGCCCAGGGACTGGTGCTCGGCATGAGCCTGCGCGAGAACGTCAGCCTTCCGCGCGTACCGGCGCATGCGGGCCTCGTCGATCGTCCGGGCGAGAAGAAACAGACGCGCGGCCTGATCGACGCATTGAAGATCCGCACGCGCGACATGGAACTCGACGTGCGCGCCCTTTCCGGCGGCAACCAACAGAAGGTCGTCCTGGCCAAGTGGCTGGCGTTGAAGCCACGCGTGCTGATCCTCGACGAGCCCACCCGCGGCGTCGACGTCGGCGGCAAGGCCGAGATCTATCACATCATCAATCAACTCGCGGAGCAGGGCGTGGCCATCCTCATGATTTCCTCGGAACTGCCGGAGGTGCTCGCGATGAGCGACCGCATCCTGGTCATGCACGAGGGCCGCGCGACGGCCCTGCTCGACGCCCACGGTGCCACCCAGGAAACCGTGATGACCGCCGCGACCGGAGGCAAGTGACATGACTCTCCAACTCGACTGGAGCCGCGCCACGACGCTCCTGCAACGCCTCGGTTCCGTGATCGGACTGATCCTGCTCTTCATCGCGCTGTCGATCATGAGCCCGGACTTCCTCACCACGGGCAACCTGCTCACGGTGTTGCGCCAGGTGTCGATCAACGCGCTGATCGCCTTCGGCATGACCTTCGTGATCCTCGCCGGCGGCATCGACCTGTCGGTCGGCGCCATCCTCGCCCTCACGGGCGCGGTCACGGCCGGCCTCATGGCCGCGGGCCACGGCATGGTGCTGTCGGCCGGTGCGGGCTTGCTGCTCGGCCTCGTGCTCGGCATGGTCAACGGCGCCCTGGTGTCGTGGGGCAGGGTCGCTCCATTCATCGCGACGTTGGGCACGATGACCCTCCTGCGCGGTGTCACCCTTTCGTATACGCAAGGCAGCCCGATTCCCGTCACCAATCCCGGTTTCGCGCTGCTCGGCGGAGGCTACGTGGCGAACCTGATCCCGTTGCCGGTGATCTGGATGTTCGTCGCGTTCGTGCTTTGCGGCTTCCTGCTGCGTGGCACGGTGTTCGGTCGGCATGTGATCGCGATCGGCGGCAACGAGGAAGCGGCGCGGTTGTCGGGCGTGCGCCTGTCGCCGATGAAGCTGGCCATCTACGGCCTCTCGGGCCTGCTATCCGCCTTCGCCGGCATCGTGCTCACCTCGCGCCTGTATTCCGCGCAAGCCACCGCGGGTGCCGGCTACGAGCTGGACGCCATCGCCGCGGTCGTACTCGGCGGCACCAGCCTCTCCGGTGGCCGGGGCTGGCTCTTCGGCACCCTGGTCGGCGCGCTGCTGATCGGCTTCCTGAACAACGGTCTCAACCTGCTCGGCGTAAGCTCCTTCTACCAGCAGGTGGTGAAGGGCATCGTCATCCTGATCGCCGTCCTGCTCGACAGGCGGCAGTAATAACAACGAGGGAACACACCATGCGCAAACTGACATTCCTCGCCGCGGCCGCGGCAACGCTTCTCGCGGCCTGCTCGCAACAAGGTCCGGGCGAATCCGCTCCGGCCGCCGGTGCGACCGCCGGCGGCGCCGCGCCCTCGGGCACTCCGGTGGTCGGCCTCGCGCTGTCCACGCAGAACAACCCGTTCTTCGTCGAACTCAAGGACGGCGCCCAGAAGGCCGCCAAGGACGCCGGCGTGCAACTCGTCGTGGTCGACGCGCAAGACGATCCGGCGCGCCAGATCTCAAGCGTGGAAGACCTGATCCAGAAGCGCGTCTCGGTGATCCTGCTCAATCCCACCGATTCGTCGGCCCTGGCCGGTGCGGTGCAGTCCGCACAGCGTGCGAACATCCCGGTGGTCACGCTCGACCGCGGCGTCGATGGCGCCGAAGTCGCTTCGCATATCGCTTCGGACAACGTCGCCGGCGGCAAGATGGCCGCCGATTACCTGGACAAGGCGCTGGGTGGCAAGGGCAACATCATCGAGTTGCAGGGCGTGGCCGGTACTTCGGCGGCACGCGAGCGCGGCAAGGGCTTCGACGACGCGATCGCTACCACCGGCATGAAGATCGTCGCACAGCAGCCGGCCAACTTCGATCGCGCGCAAGGCCTTTCGGTGAGCGAGAACCTGCTCCAGGGAAACAGCGACGTGCAGGCGATCTTCGCCCAGAACGACGAAATGGCCCTGGGCGCGGTGCAGGCCCTGGCCGGCAAGAACAAGAAGGTGCTGGTCGTCGGCTTCGACGGCACGCCGGACGGCAAGGCCGCCGTGCAGAGCGGCGCGATGGCCGCCACTGTCGCCCAGCAGCCGGAAGAGATCGGCAAGCTCGGCGTCGAAACGGCGAAGAAGCTCATCGACAAGCAACCGGTCGAGAAGTCGATCGCCGTGCCGTTGAAGCTCCTCACGAAGGAATAAGCGGGTTGACTGAAAAGGCCGGGCCACCGCGAGGTGGCCCGGCCTTTTTTCCATGCGTCCGCTTCGCGGGAATCGCCGCTGAAGCGGCTCCCACAATAGCGCCGTGTCCATGCTGGGTGGGAGCCGGCCTTGTCGGCGATCCCGCGGCAGCGAATCAGGTTACGGCAACATGGTGGGAGCCGACTCTGTCGGCGATCCCGCGGCAGCGGGCCAGGGTGAGGCAAGCACCCATCGCCGACAGGGTCGGCTCCCACCAAGGAAGGCTCAAGGTTCCACGTTGCATACCGAGAAGCGCACGGGCAGTCCGAAACGATTCAGCGCGTGCAGAGCATCCGTCGTCAACTGCCACTCTATCGATGCGCCAAGGTTGCCGGCTTCGACTGTGCTGGCCATGAAGACGTCGATGAACACGTCATCGGCGCCTTGAATTTGTGCTGGACGGGCTGAAGGGTGAAGCATCGCGAGCAATTCGATGATGGTACCGCTCACATCAGCCGACTGGGTTCTGCGGGAAAGCTTCCATGTCGTCGTTGCATAAACGGGCCATTCGCGTCCCCGGATTTTTGGTTCGCCCCTTCGGCTCATCTTGCTTGGACCGACTCCTAAGACCCGAGAAACATCGTCAGCGTTGAGATCCCGTCCTTTCACGTACAGAGAAACTTGCAGCAAGGAATTTACTCCGCCACCTACCGCGTTCAATCGGGTGTCGAATTGCATACCGATATTCGCAATGACAGCCCGATTCGGGCCAATGTCGCGATACTCTCCGCACTCAACGAAAGGTCAACGGGCACTTCCAGGTCGTCGTGGGTCACGGTGTTCACGAGAAGAATGTCCAGATAGGCATCTTCGATCCCACTCACCTTATTTAGTGTGGCGTCCGCAGCCATTCTTTCAATCAAGCTTCCGATTGCGCCTTCGACATTCGCAGATGATGACGAAACCGATATTGTCCATATGTTCGTAAGGAAAAGGGCCGAGCGTTCGTTGTGCGGTACTTTCTTGTCACCCTTTCGGCGAACGTGATCAGGTGATGTGCCAAGGGATCGCGTCACCTCTTCGAGATCCAGTGACGGCCCTTTTACATATATTGATACATCCACGGTCGTCATTACTTCACATCCCCATCATTGAGGTTTCCGTGGATTTCTCCTTCAGGATCAACAATGTCTCCCGTGTCCGGGTTAACACCCCAATCCGCTCGACCGCCACGGTGTGTCGTGTCATCTTGCTTCACCTTATGGAAGCGTCGCGTCCCCACACTCTTACCAAGCCCGCTTCTGCGTCCCCATTCCGCCGCACCTTTATCGGCTGGCCAGAATCCTGGCGGAAGGCTATAGACAATATTGGGAGGGGAGACGCCGCAGCTAATCGAACCGTAGCAACTGTGATGATCGAACACCAATTCGTTGAAGCGGTTTGAATCGACAAAGAAGAGACCGGCCACCGCTGCCTGAGCAACGATCAGAGGGACAGGTACCAGCGTGACACGTGGTGAGGTGCGAACGGGCAACGTTGTTGGCGTTACGGGAATTACTGGTAGCGTGACCGCATCTTCCGGAGATGGAGAGGGCGTGGTCGGAGACGGCGTCTGAGGACACGGGGCCTGATCGGAACCACCCGCAGTCGAACAATCGTCCATACCAGTAGGATCGACATTCACCATGGGGCTGTTTGACGCGTACGCGTATCGGTTGATTCCGAACACGTCGCCAGGAGTTGGCTTGATGGGATCGATGCTGAGAAAGCGACCTATCTCCAGATCGTCATACCGTGCCTGCATGTATGAAAACGTAGATTCACTCTCCTCAATGTGACCGGCATACCCTGGTTGATTATCCGGTGCATCAGCAGCTGCCGGGCTTCCGTACGGGCGGTAATCGAACCGAGCAGTAACATTTCCGCTTGCATCCGTCGTTGCCACGACGTTGCCTTGTGGATCGGTCAAATAATAAGTGACCGTTTTTGTAGGAGCACTTTCAGCAAGCAATGGTGTAAGCAATAGCGCTCCCAAAACCAGGAATACCCATAGATTTAGTTTTCGAGCACGCGCTACCCACGTCGACCACGACGAACACTGATTCATCCCTGTTCCCCCTGCGTCGCCTCGTTCGCGACTGTTCAATGCCACCTTAATTTTCGATCTGTGTCAAGGAGCGGCAATCGCAACTAGTCCTGCGGCCCCGGCGCGATGACCTCGCGCTGGCCGTTGATGCCCATCGACGAAACGAGACCTGCCGCTTCCATGGCCTCGACAAGTCGTGCCGCGCGGTTGTAGCCGATGCGGAACTGGCGTTGCACGAACGAGATGGAAGCGCGACGCGAGCGGAGCACGAAAGCCGCCGCTTCGTCGTAGAGGGGGTCCAGCTCGGCGTCGATTCCGTCTTCGCCCGGTTCGCCGTCGATGGCTTCGCTGGCGGGACCGGCGAGGATTTCATCCTTGTAGTCGGGCTCGCCGAACTGCTTCAGCCACGCCACGATGCGATGCACTTCCTCGTCGGCGACGAAGGCGCCGTGGATGCGTTGCGGGTAGCCCGTGCCAGGCGGCAGGAACAGCATGTCGCCCTGGCCGAGCAGGCTTTCCGCGCCCATCTGATCGAGGATGGTGCGCGAATCGATCTTCGACGACACCTGGAAGGCGACGCGCGTGGGGATGTTGGCCTTGATCAAGCCCGTGATGACATCGACGGACGGCCGTTGCGTGGCGAGGATGAGGTGGATGCCCGCGGCGCGTGCCTTCTGCGCCAGCCGCGCGATCAGTTCCTCGATCTTCTTTCCGGCGACCATCATCAGGTCGGCCAGTTCGTCAATTACCACCACGATCATCGGCAACGTGTCGAGATGCTCGGGCACTTCCGGATGCGCGGGGAAGGGATTGAACAACGGTCTGCCAGCGGCCCGCGCCTCGCGGACCTTCTGGTTGTAACCGGCGAGGTTGCGCACGCGCAGGTCCGACATCACCTTGTAGCGGTTTTCCATTTCCGCCACGCACCAGTTCAACGCGTTGGCGGCGAGCTTCATGTCGGTCACGACCGGGGCGAGCAGGTGCGGGATGCCTTCGTAGACCGAAAGCTCCAGCATCTTCGGATCGATCATGATCATGCGCACGTCGTCGGGCGTGGCCTTGTAGAGCATCGACAGGATCATCGCGTTCACCGCGACCGACTTGCCCGAGCCCGTCGTTCCCGCCACCAGCATGTGTGGCGCCTTGGCCAGGTCGGCCACCACGGGCTCGCCGGTGATGCCCTTGCCCATGGCCAGCGTCAGCAACGAATCGGAATCGCGGTATTCCGCCGAATCGAGGATTTCCGACAAGGCGATCATCTGCCGATGCTCGTTCGGCAATTCCAGACCCATGCACGTCTTGCCGGGGATCGTCTCCACCACGCGGATCGACGTGCGTCCGAGACCGCGGGCAAGATCCTTCATCAAGGCGACGATCTGGTTGCCGCGCACGCCAACGGCAGGCTCGACTTCGTAGCGCGTGATCACCGGGCCGGCGGAAGCACCGACCACCTGCACCGGCACCTTGAATTCGCGCAGGCGCTGTTCGATCAGTTCCCCGGTATCGACCAGTTCCTGTTCGGAGATCGCGGTAGTGGCGTTGGCCGGCGCGGCGGCAAGCAGGGAAAGCGGTGGCACCGTGACGCCGCTCGTGTTCGTCGCTCGCAAAGGACGAACCGGCGCAAGCGCGACGATAGGCGTCGACTCCACGGGCATTTCGTCGTTAGCCGCGATCGCGAATCGCGACACGGGGGCGACCGGAACAGGCGCAACAGACGGCACGACGGCTGGAGTTACGGCAGGGGTGACCGATGGTGCGACTACTGGAGACACTGCCGGGGTAACCGATGGCGCGATGGCTGGAGTCACTGCTGCGCTGACTGACGGCGCGCTATGGAAAACATCGTCGGAATGCTTCTGCGAAACCACCTCGGCGACATCCTCGACCGGCATCGCGATGCCCCGACCCGTGGGGGCCGACCCTGTCGGCGATTCAAGCCTCGCCTCACGCTCCATGACATGGACAGCCACCTCGGAACCCGCCGCAGCCATCGTCTTCGGCGCCAGCCAAGGCTCCCGAATCACCGTGTCCGGCCGCGCCCGATGTCGCGGCGGCACCGGCGTGGCCACGGAAGGTCGCACGGATGGAGCAGGTTCGCGACGCGACGTTTCAACGCGAGGCGCGTGCGCTGCCGGTGCCTGACGTGAAGCGGCAGCCGTCGTTTTCCGCCGAACCGATGCGCGGTCCGGCCGGCGTACTGCGGGAACGGAGCGTCTGCCGGTCGCGCGCGGCGCGGCGCGGTTGAACAGACGACGTATTCCGCCAACGGCGAGGATGCCCAGCGGTTCGACCAGCGCGTTGCCGCGCACGAGGAAAGCGGACCAGGGAACGCCCAGATACCACGGCAAGGCGACCACGGCGGCGACGACGCAGAGCAACGCCGCAAAGCCCTGGAAGCCCGAGACGGCCCCTGCCAGCCAATGGCACAGCGCGCCTCCCACGGAGGGATCGTCCGTGTAGTGCGACAGGACGAGTCCTTCGAGCGTGGCGCTCGAAAGCAACACGAGCAGGAAGCCCGCCCAGAAGCGAATCGCACCGGGGCCGACGGTCGGCGGACGCCGCCGCCGGACCATCGCGACGCCGAGACGCCAGAGCAGGGGAAGCAGCCAGAGGGTGGACAGCCCGAAGGCACCGAACACGAAGGAGAGCATGCCTAACCGCGAGAACCTAGCGAGTTCTACAGTTTAGCGCGCATTCGTGCGCTGCCCAAACGGAAGTGATGGTAAGCCACTGTTCGTGTTGGAGAGCATCGCCGACAAGGTCGGCTCCCACCAGGTTGCTCCGGATCGCCGATGAATCGGCTCCCACAAGATTGCGGTTGCCTGCTCGGTGGGAGCCGACCCTGTCGGCGATTTCGCTACATCACACGCGATAGCGCGGTGCCACTTCCTTGCGCGAGAGGTTCGGCCCCATCGCCAGCCGCGCCGCCTCGAACGCCTTGTACTGCGCTTCATCCTGCAGCGGCGGAATCGTCACCACCTCGCCGCGGTCGTACCCGACCAGCGCCGCATCGACGAGGTCCGCCGTCTCCATCACCATGCCCGGAAGGAGCGCATCCACGTCCTTGCCCGACTTTTCCCAGATCTCCGAGCGCGTGGCGCCCGGCAACACGGCCTGTGCGCGCACGTTCGTGCCTTGCACCTTCGCCGCCAGGCTCTGGGTGATGTTGACCAGATGGGCCTTCGAACCGCTGTAGATGCCGTCGAACATTTCGGGGACGAAGGCCAGGACGGAGGCGATATTGATGATGCCGCCCTTATCGCGTGCCACGAAGGCCTTCGCGGCCGCCGCGGTCAACAAGGTGGGGGCGAGGATGTTCACGGTGATCAGCTTCTCGATGGGTTCGCTGCCGTTCTCTAGCAGGCTGCCGTCGAGCGACACGCCCGCGTTGTTGACCAGCAGGGTGATCGACGCGTCCTCGGCGAGACGGCGTTCCACGGCCGAGATGTCCTTGCGGTCGGTCAGGTCGGCGCGCAACACCTCGACCTTGCGGCCGGTGCGGGCGGTGATCTTCTGCGCCACCGCCTCCAGTCGATCCACGCGGCGGGCGGCCAGGATCAGGTCGTAACCGCGATCGGCCAAGCGCTCGGCATAGACCTCGCCGATGCCCGAAGAAGCGCCTGTGACCAGGGCCGTACCTTTGTTCTCAGTGCTCATGACGATGACTCCGTAGGGGTTACTTGCAAAGTGATAGTAACTAGGTTGCCCTACGATAGTGACTTCACTATCATAATGCAATGGACATCGACAAACTTTCTTCAGGCACCTGCGCGATCTCCCGGAGCCTCGCCCTGGTGGGCGATGCCTGGAGCGCGCTGATCCTTCGCGACGCCAGCCGCGGCATGACCCAGTTCGACCAGTTCCGGACCAGCCTGGGCATCGCGCCGAACATCCTGTCCCGTCGATTGAAGTCCTTGACCGAGGCGGGCGTATTGGAAAAGCGCCGCTACAGCGAACGCCCGCCGCGCGACGAATACGTGCTGACCCAGGCGGGCCGGGATTTCATTCCGATCCTCGCGGCCATGGGCGAATGGGGTCGCCGGTATAACGGCAAAGGCAAGCTCAGCCACCTCGTCAACGAGGAGACCGGCTGCCCGGTACGGGCCGTGGTGGTGGACGAAACGACGGGCAAGCCGCTCGGCGGGATAGCGATGCACCTGGAAATGCCTGACGGATCGCTGCTGGCATAGCGCAGGCGCCCGTAACGATTGCTCGCTATCCCCGGACGGCCCGCGCGTTCAGGCGTCGCTTCGACACACGGGCACGTCGAATTTTTCGCCCGGATCGCCGTGGCGTGACGCGACGATCGGGTGTTGCGCTCCCGTAAACCAGCGCTGCGCCGGCCACCAGCGTGGGATCACGGGATGCGTCGCCGGTTCCACCGCCTGTCCCGGCTCCGGAACCAGCACGTCGGCGTGGCTGCATCGAGCCGCCGCGAGAATGCGTTCCGGCGGTTCGGTCCACGCGTGATGAGCGAGCTTGATCAGCCCCCAGTGCACCGGGATCAATACGCGGCCACGAACCTCTTCGTGCACCAGCATCGCCTGCTCCGGGCCGAGGTGCCAGTCAGGCCACTGCGGGTCGTACTGGCCGGCCTCGATCATCGTCACATCGAACGGGCCGAGCCTCGTGCCCACGTCGACGAAGGTGTCATTGAGACCGGTGTCCCCGGAATAGAAGGCGCGATGAGCGGGACCGACGAGCGCGAAGCCCGTCCATAGCGTCTGGTCGCTCTGCGGCGAAAGGCGGCCCGATGCATGCCGTGAAGGTGTCGACACGATGCGCACATCGCCCACCTTCGCTTCCTGCCACCAGTCCAACTCCGTGATCCGGCCCTGCGGCACGCCCCAACCGATGAGATGCGCACCGACGCCGAGGGGCACGATGAAGCGCGCGCCACGAGCGTTCAGCGCCTGCACGGACGCGCGGTCCAGATGGTCGTAATGGTCGTGCGAGATCACGACCGCGTCGACGCGCGGCAGGCGATCGATCGGCACGGGAGGCGCGTACCAGCGCTTCGGGCCAAGCCAGGGGAAAGGCGACGGACGTTCGCTCCAGAACGGGTCCACGACGATGTTCACGCCATCGATTTCGACGAGCATCGACGAGTGGCCGAACCAGGTGACGCGCAGTCCACTCGCGGGCGGTTGCGTATAGACGGCTGAAGAATCGACCGTGGGTACCGGGGCATCGGGTTCTTCGCCCGGTTGCGATTCGAGCATCTGCAGGATGCCGCCCTTGAGGTTGCTGTACATCGGCAAGGGATTGGCGAAACGATCGCCGTGCCATTGCGGCGAACGGACGACATCCGCGACACGCGGATCGTTTGCTCCCGAACCGATGTTGGGCCACGCGGAGACCGCGGCGAAGACGAGAAAGGCGGTGAGCAGGCCGACGACGACGGCCAGATAACGGAGGAATCGTTTCAAGCCCGGAGTCCTTTGGGATTCGCCTGGACGATAGCGGGTGGGCCCGGGTTAGTCACCGCCAGGCGGTGCTCGCGACCGGGGCTATCCGTAGGAGCGGCCCCGGTCGCGAACGTCATTCGCCTCAGGCCGGCATGGTCGCCATGTCGATCACGAAGCGGTAGCGCACATCGTTCTTCGCCAGGCGTACGAAGGTCTCGTTGATCGACGCCATGTCGACCAGCTCGATATCCGACACGATGCCGTGCTCGGCGCAGAAATCCATCATTTCCTGGGTCTCGGCCATGCCGCCGATGGCGGAGCCGGCGATCGTGCGACGTGGGAGCATCAAGGCACCACCGATCATGCCGTCGATGGGCGTGAGCACGCCGACCAGCACCATCGTGCCGTCGAGCTTGAGCAGGTTGATGTACGGGTTCAGGTCATGCGACACCGGCACCGTGTTGAGCAGGAAATCGAAGCTGGCGGCAGCCGCCTTCATCGCTTCCGCGTCCGTCGACAGCAGCACGGCATCGGCGCCGAGGCGCTTCGCGTCCGCACCCTTGGACGCCGAGGTGGTGATCATGGTGACGTGCGCGCCCATCGCCTTGGCGAACTTCACGCCCATGTGGCCGAGGCCACCGAGGCCGACGACGCCCACCTTCTGGCCCGGGCCGACGTTCCAGTGGCGCAGCGGCGAATACGTGGTGATGCCGGCGCAAAGGAGCGGGGCGACGGCCTTCAGGTCGAGCTTCTCGGACACCTTCACCACGAAGCGCTCTTCGACCACGACATCGGTGGAGTAGCCGCCATAGGTCGGCGTGCTGCGATCCTGCTCCGTGCCGTTGTAGGTGAAGCTCGTGTGGTTCAGGCAGTACTGCTCGAGGTCGCGCTTGCACGACTCGCATTCACGGCAGGAGTCGACCATGCAACCGACGCCGGCGTAGTCGCCGACCTTGAACTTCTTCACCGCCGAACCGACGGCCTTCACCCGCCCGACGATCTCGTGGCCAGGGACCATGGGGTAGATGGAGTTGCCCCAGTCGTTGTGGGCCTGGTGCAGGTCGGAGTGGCAAATGCCGCTGTACAGGATCTCGATGTGGACGTCGTGGGCACCGACGTCGCGACGCGGAACCTTGAAGGGAACGAGGGGCGCCTTGGCCTGGGGGGCGGCGAATCCGCGGACTTCGAACATGGGAGTCATCCTCTTCTGGGGTGGTTCGGTAGCCGGTAACGATAAGGGTTCAACAATCGTTCCGGCCAACGGGGAATACGGGACGAATCGTTGAGTTATCCTTCACAATCATGCGACCCGACAACCTTTCCCATCTCGCGGCCTTCGCCGCGGTCGCCCGCCACGCCAGCTTCCGCAAGGCGGGGGCGGAACTCACCTTGTCCACGTCGGCGATCAGTTACGCGATCCGCGGGCTGGAAGAACGGTTGGGCGTCACCTTGTTCCACCGGACCACGCGCAGCGTCTCGCTGACCGAGGCGGGGCAGCGGCTGCTCGAACGGTTGCAGCCCGCGCTCACCGACGTGAACGAGGCGCTGGAGGAAATGAACAACTTCCGTGCGACGCCCGCCGGCACCTTGCGCATCAACATGCCCCGGGTCACGGCCCAGTTGCTGCTACCCGACCTCCTGCCCCGATTCCTCGCCACCTACCCGGATATCCACTTCGAAGCGGTGGATAACGACAGCCTGGTCGATATCGTCGCGCTCGGATTCGATGCGGGCATCCGCTTCCTCGAAGCGGTGCCCGAAGACATGATCGCGGTGCCGATCGGAGGCGAACAGCGCGGCGCGTGCGTGGCATCGCCGGAATACTTCGCCACGCACGGCATTCCGAAACATCCCAACGACCTCTTCCAGCACGACTGCATCCGCTTTCGCTTTCCCAGCGGGCGTCTCTATAAGTGGGAATTCGAACAGGGCGCCACCAAGCTCGACCTGGATGTGCGCGGCCGGGTCACCTTCGGCGACTTCCGCCTGTCCGTCGAGGCCGCCCTTACCGGCATCGGCGTGACCCTGGTGCTGGAAGACCAGGTGGCGGACCTCGTCCGCGAGGGGAAGCTGGTCCGCGTGCTGGAGGATTGGTGCCCTCCGTACCCGGGCTTCATGCTGTATTACCCGCGCCAGCGGCGGGTGACCTCGGCCCTGCGCGCGTTCGTGGAATTCGTCCGCGATGCCCGCTGGACGGTGGCGACCGACCGGGCAGCGGGCGTATCCTAGTCGGCATGCTGCGTCGCACCACGGCGATGCGCCCCTCGTCCCCGAGCCATCCATGACCTCTACCGCTCCCGTGATCGCCCCGGGCACGCCGCCCGTTCGCGCCCCCCACGTCGGCCTGGTGATCCTCGCCCTGGCCGTGGGCGGCTTCGCCATCGGCACCACCGAGTTCGCCTCGATGAGCATGCTGCCGTTGTTCGCGCAGGGGCTCGGCATCGACGCGCCCACGGCCGGCCACGTCATCAGTGCCTACGCGCTGGGCGTGGTGGTCGGCGCGCCGATCATGACGGTGCTGGGCGCGCGCGTGCCGCGGCGCAAGCTGTTGCTCATCCTCATGGCCATGTTCACGGTGTTCAATGGCCTCACCGGGCTGTCGCCGAACTATCACTGGATGCTGGTGTTCCGTTTCCTCGCTGGACTGCCGCACGGCGCTTACTTCGGCGTCGCGGCCCTGGTCGCCTCGTCGCTGGTACCGGCGAACCGCCGCACCCGGGCCGTCGGCCAGATGTTCCTCGGCCTGACCTTCGCCACGGTGGTGGGCGTGCCGCTGGCGAGCTGGCTCGGACAGGCGGTGGGTTGGCGATGGGCGTTCGCCTTGGTGGCCATACTCGGCATCGCGACGATGTCCGCCGTGGCGGTATTCGCACCCGAAGTCGCGGCGGACAAGGATGCCAGTCCACTACGGGAACTCGGTGCGCTGAAACGTCCGCAGGTGTGGCTCACCCTCGCTATCGGCGCCATCGGCTTCGGCGGCATGTTCGCCGTCTACACGTATCTGGCCGACACCCTCATTTCCGTCACGCACATGCCGTTGCACACCGTTCCCTGGGTCATCGGCATCTTCGGTGTCGGCCTGACCGTCGGCAACATGGTGGTGCCCGTCTTCGCCGACCGCGCGCTGATGCGCACCGCGGGCGGCTTGCTCGTGTGGAGCATGGTGATGCTGGCGCTGTTTCCGTTGGCTGCCGGCAATGTCTGGACACTCGGGCTCGACGTCTTCCTCATCGGTATCGGCGGTGCGCTGGGTACCGTGTTGCAGACGAGACTGATGGATGTCGCAGGCGATGCGCAGGGCCTGGCGGCGTCGCTGAATCACTCGGCGTTCAATACGGCGAATGCGCTGGGACCCTTCCTCGGTGGGCTTGCGATCGCGCACGGGTACGGTTGGACGTCGCCGGGGTGGGTCGGCAGTTTGCTGGCTATCGCCGGCCTGGCGATCTGGGCGGTGTCCGTCGCCAGCGAGCGCCGCGCTATCACCACCGCGCCAGAGCCCTGCTGATGCCCGACCGGGCGGCACGCTCGGTGGGAGCGGACCCTGTCCGCGATTCACCCCGCCTCATTTCCCGATACAAAACGAACTGAAGATCGCCCCGAGCAAATCGTCGGAAGAATACGTGCCGGTAATCTCGCCCAGCGCCCGCTGCGCATGATGCAGTTCTTCAGCGGCTAGCTCGCCCGCGTGGCTGTCGTGCAAGGCGATAGCCGCACGATCCAGATAGTCACGTACCGACTCGAGCGCCACGACGTGACGGCGACGCGCGCTGAAAGCGCCTTCGCCCGCTCCAGCTGTCGCCAGGTCGCGCAACATCGCGCGCAATCGATCCAGGCCTTCGCCCGTGCGTGCGGACAACCAGAGGGTTTCGTACCCGTCACGGCGTTCGCGATGGGCCACCGAGTCCGACAGATCGATCTTGTTGACGACGACGACGCGCGTCGCCTGACTTGGCGTGCCGTCGAAGAAGGCGAGGTCCTCGTTCGCATGCGCATCGTCCGTGACGAGAAGCGCGACGTCGCAGCGTTCGAGTTGTGCGCGAGCACGACGGATGCCTTCGCGTTCGACGACATCGTCGGACTCACGAAGACCCGCTGTGTCCGCCAGCTCGAAAGTGGCGCCGTCGATGCTCACCGACTCGCGCAACACGTCGCGGGTCGTACCGGGTATATCGGTGACAATGGCGCGCTCCTGTCCCGCGAGCGCGTTCAATAAACTCGATTTACCCGCGTTCGGGCGTCCCACGATGGCCACCACGATACCGTCGTTGAGCCGCACACCGCGGCGGGTTTCGACCAACAAGGCGTCGAGATTCGCACGCAGGCTCGCTAGGTTTCGACCGATCGCCGGGTCGGCGAGGAAGTCGATTTCCTCCTCGGGAAAATCGATGGCCGCCTCGATGTGCACGCGTAGCGCGATCAGTTCGCCGAGCAATGCGTCCACGCGCGCGGAGAACACGCCTTCCATGGATCGCAACGCGGCGCGCGCGCCCGCTTCGGACGTGGCGGCGACGACATCGGCCACCGCTTCCGCCTGGACGAGGTCGAGCTTGCCGTTGAGGAAGGCGCGCTCCGTGAACTCACCGGGCCGCGCAAGCCGGGCGCCGAGGGCTATCGTCCGGCGAAGCAGAGCGTCGAGCAGCACGGCGCTGCCGTGCCCTTGCAACTCGAGCACGTGTTCACCGGTGTACGAAGCCGGGCCAGGAAAATAAAGCAGGATGCCGCGGTCGATCAGCTCACCGTCGCCATCGCGAAACGCGGCGAAATGCGCATGACGCGGTATCGGTTCGCGTCCGAACATGGCGCGGGCGATCGCCGGCGCTTGGGGGCCCGAAACACGGACGGCGCCGACACCGGCCGCGCCGGCACCCGTGGCGATGGCTGCGATGGTGTCTTCACCGTGGTTCATGGCTTACCTGTCGATAGCGAAGCGGCGCGTCTTTCGACGCGCCGCCCGGTGATCACGCCGTCTTGGCCTTGATGTCGGCCCTGTCGACGCTACGGTTGATCCACCACTGCTGGAGCAGGCTGGTGGCGCCGTTCACGGTCCAGTAAAGCACCAGGCCCGACGGGAAGAAGGCGAAGAAGACACCGAAGATCAACGGCATCACCTTCATCATCTTGGCCTGGGTCGGGTCCATGCCTGCCGTCGGCATCATGCGCTGGGTGAGCAGCGTGACCAGGAAGTAGAGCACCGGCAGCACGTAGAACGGATCGGGCGCCGAGAGATCATGGATCCAGCCGAAGAACGGCGCATGACGCAGTTCGATGGATTCGGACAGCACGCGGAGCAGGCCGATGAAGATCGGGAAGGTGATCAGGATGGGCAGGCAGCCCGCCATCGGATTGACCTTCTCCTTCTTGTAAAGCTCCATCATGGCCTGCTGCATCTTCATGCGATCGTCGCCGTAACGCTCCTTGAGCGCGGCGACGCGCGGCTGCAGCTTGCGCATGCGCGCACCGGAGCGGAACTGCGCATCGGTGAGCTTGTAGAGCGCGGCCTTGATCAGCAACACGAGCAGGATGATCGCCACGCCCCAGTTACCGCTGATCGCATGCAACTGCGACAGCAACCAGTGCAGCGGCTGGGCGATGATCGTCAGCCAGCCGTAGTTGCTGGTCAGTTCCAGGCCCGGGGCGATCACATCGAGCGTGCCTTGCAGCTTCGGACCGATGTACAGGCGTGCCACGCTGTCCACGGCCTGGCCCGGCGCCACTTGGATGGTGGGGCCGAACGCACGCACGAGATAGCGCGGGGTGGCCGAGTTGGGATCGACGATGGTGCTGCTGTAGTTGACCGACTGGTCGGCCGGCGGGATCCAGGCGACGAAGAAGTAATGTTGCAGCATGCTGATCCAACCGCCGGTGATCTGGCGGTTGAGCGGCTTCTTGGCGAAATCGAGGAAGGGCAGCGATTCGAACTTGCTTTCGGGGCTGTACCACGCGGCGCCGAAGAAGCTGTGCTGGGCCGGATCGGTATAGGCCTTGAACCAGTTCACCTTCTCCGCGGGAACGCGCTGCAGCTGGTGATAGGCATTGCCCGTCCATGCCGCGCTCGTTCCGTTCTCCACGCGCTGGTCGAGATCGACCACGTAATCGGTACGTTTCAGGCTATAGCGCTTGATCACCTTGAGGCCCGACGGATCGGTCCAGGTGAGGTCGACGCTCACCGACTTCTCGCCGTCGGCCAGTGCGGCCTGGGTCTTCTCCGCATGGAACAACGCGCGGTGATCGGGCGCGGGGCCCGTATTGCTGACCAGGCCATCCTGGGCGGCGAAGAAATGCGCGGCCTCGTCGTCGAGCAGGCGTGCCGGCGGCGGGTTGGGATTCTTCTTGGTGACCGGCTCGTTCGGATAGGCCAGCAGTTCCGAACGGACGATGCTGCCGCCACGGGTGTCGATGGTCAGGCGGAGCACGTCGTTCGACAACGTGACCAGTTCTGCCTTGCCTTCCTCGGCGGGCGCGGTGGCGTCGCCCGGCACCTTGGCCGGCGCGGCGGCGCCGGGAATGCTGCTGTCCGTGTTCGGCTTGCCGGCGTCGGTCTGGGCCGCCGGCGTCGGAGCGGCCGGTTGGGGACCGTAGTCCTTTTCCCATTCCGTCCACAGCAGGTACGCCACGAACATGAGCGCGAAGAAGAGGAGCGTGCGCGTTTGATTCATTGCAGGGCCAGATCCGAATGGCGCCACGGCCGGATGGCCGGGAAAGGCGGGGAGGACGGGAAGGTCAACGCGCGATTGTGCCGTCGGCACCCTCGCGCTTCAACGGCCGGATACGGCGGAACAGCGCATCGAGCTCGGCCAGGAGCACCGCACCGGTCTCGTTGACCGCGCTGTCGCGGGCCATGACCAGGATATCGACGGGTGGCAGGGCGGGGCGTGCGTGGCGAAATGCCTCACGCGCCAGGCGCTTGATCCGGTTGCGGTCGACGGCGCGCTTGGAACAGCGCTTGGAGATCGCCAGGCCGAGCCGGGCGGTGTCGAGCTCGTTGTTTCCGAAGCGCAAAAGAAAACAGCGGCCGCCGAGGCGACCGCTGACTGTTCGCAACGCTGCGAAGTCGGCGGCGCGGCGAAGCCGCGCATCGCGCGGCAAGGCTGCGGCACGCACGACAGGCGAGCCGCTTACGGGATCAGGCGCTTGCGACCCTTCGCGCGGCGCGCGTTGAGGATCTTGCGGCCGTCGGCCGTGGCCATACGAGCGCGGAAGCCGTGGGTGCGGGCGCGCTTGAGCTTGCTGGGCTGGAAAGTACGCTTCATGGCGCTTACATCCGGGTGAAGATTGAATATGGCCGGAAAGTATGGCCGAGATTCGCGAGGACTGTCAACCGTTTGGGCACGGCGGCAAGCGAAAGGCCGCGGCTCGGCGGACCCGGGCGAGCGGGCGGAACGCTGGTAGACTTCGTCGTCCACCCCGCGCGCATGCGCCCTTTCTGTGGCAAGAATACCTGATGAGTGATCTCTGGAGACGCTGTCTCGAGCGTCTTGAAGGCGAATTGAGCGCCGAGGATGTCCATACCTGGCTGATGCCCCTGCAGCCCCGGGAGGATCCGACCGGCCTGTTCCTGTACGCGCCCAATCCCTATTCGTTGGATACGGTGCGCGAGCAATACCTGGTGAAAATCCAGTCGATCGTGGAACACCTGACAGGCCGCGCCCTGCCCGTGCGCCTGGAAGTCGGTTCGTCCGGCGGCCGCCCCGCGCCCATGCGCCCGGCGTCGGCCACGCACGTTTCCATGCCGGCATCGCCACGCGCGCCGGAAGCGGCGCCGGAACCGCCGCACGTACACAACCTCGATCCGCACTACACGTTCGAAACCTTCGTGGAGGGCAAGTCGAACCAGCTGGGCAAGGCCGCGGCGATGCAGGTGGCGATGAACCCCGGCCGCGCCTACAACCCATTGCTGCTGTACGGCGGCACGGGCCTGGGTAAGACGCACCTGATGCACGCCGCGGGCAACCTGCTGATGCAGAACAACCCGGGGGCCAAGGTGCTGTACCTGCGCTCGGAGCAGTTCGTCAGCGGCATGGTGAAGGCGCTGCAACAAAAGAACATGGACGACTTCAAGCGCCGCTTCCGCTCGGTGGATGCGCTGCTGATCGACGACATCCAGTTCTTCGCCGGCAAGGACACCACGCAGGAAGAGTTCTTCCATACCTTCAACGCCTTGTTCGAGGCGAAGCAGCAGATCATCCTCACCTGCGACCGCTATCCGAAGGAACTCGACAAGCTGGAACCGCGCTTGAAGTCGCGCCTGGGCTGGGGCCTGTCGGTGGCGATCGAGCCGCCGGATTTCGAGACGCGCGCGGCCATCCTGCTCTCCAAGGCGTCGGACAAGGGCATGGAAGTGTCCGAGGACGTGGCGATGCTGCTTGCCCGGCGCATCCGTTCGAACGTGCGCGACCTCGAGGGCGCGCTCAATACGCTCGCCGCCCGTGCCAACTTCTACCGCAAGCCGATCACCACCGACTTCGCCGAGGAAACCCTGCGCGACCTGCTGAACACGCATGCGCAAGCGGTCACCGTGCCGAACATCCAGAAGACGGTGGCGGACTACTACCAGGTGCGCCTCTCCGACCTGCTCTCCAAACGGCGTGTGCGCTCCCTGGCGCGTCCGCGGCAGGTGGCCATGGCGCTGTCCAAGGAATTGACCGAGCACAGCCTGCCGGAGATCGGGGAAGCCTTTGGCGGCCGCGACCACACGACGGTGCTGCACGCCTGCCGCACGATCCGCGGTTTCTGCGAGAAGGACGTGCGCATGCGCCAGGATTGGGAGCAGCTCATCCGTATATTGACGGGCTGAGAACCTGTGGATAATAGGTGGATGGATGGAGGACGGTTTTAAGGCCTGAAGTTATCCACAAGGCACCCACATGAAACCGCGTGTTCGGGCCAGTCGATATCTTTGATCAAGTCTTTGAAAAATAGATTCTTTTCGGACTTTTCAAGATATCCACCGGCCCTACAACTACCACTAATAAAATCTTAAAAACTTAAAAGCAGGAGTAGGGGACGCATGCAATTCAGCATCCAGAGGGAAGTACTGCTCAAACCCCTGCAGCAGGTGGTCGGCGTGGTGGAACGCCGCCAGACGCTGCCCGTGCTGGCCAACCTTCTGGTGCGCGCCTCCGGTAGCGAGGTGTCCTTCACGGGCACCGACCTCGAAGTGGAGATGATCGCCACCACCGCCGCCGACGGCGTGCAGGAAGGCGAGATCACGATCCCAGCGCGAAAGCTGTTCGACATCGTTCGCGCGTTGCCTGACGGCGCGAAGATCGACATCAAGTTGAACGGCGAGCGCATCGCGCTCAACGCCGGCCGAAGCCGCTTCACGCTGGCGACGTTGCCGTCGAGCGAATTTCCGACCATCGATGAAATCGAGCTGGTCGAACGGGTCACGCTGCCGGAAGAAGTCCTGCGCGACCTGATGGATCGCACCGCCTTCGCCATGGCGAACCAGGACGTGCGCTATTACCTCAACGGCATGTTGCTGGATCTGCAGGAACACACGCTGCGCTGCGTCGCCACCGATGGCCACCGCCTGGCGTTGAAGGAAACCAAGCTTGAAAGCTCGGTGTCCGCCCGCCGTCAGATCATCATTCCGCGCAAGGGCGTGAACGAACTCATCGGCCTTTTCGAGGCCGGCGAGGGTTCGGTCGAACTCGAGTTCGGTCGCAACCACCTGCGTGTACGCCGCGGCGGAGTCGTTTTCACCTCGAAGCTGATCGACGGCCGCTTCCCGGACTACGAGGCGGTGATCCCGCTCGGTGCCGACAAGACGGCGACGATCGAGCGTGACGTGCTGCGCAGTGCGTTGCAGCGTGCGGCGATTCTCTCCAACGAGAAGTACCGCGGCGTGAAGCTCGAACTGAGCCCCGGTCGTATCAAGATCGTCGCGCACAACCCCGAGCAGGAAGAGGCCCAGGAAGAAGTCGAGGCCGAAACCGTGGTCGACGATCTCGCCGTGGGCTTCAACGTGGGTTACCTGCTCGACGCGCTTGGCGCGCTGCGCGGCGACAAGGTCCGGATCAACCTGCGCGACGCCCAGTCGAGTTGCCTCCTGCAGGAAGAGGGCAACGAAGAAGCCCGCCATGTGGTGATGCCGCTTCGCCTCTGACCGGCAGGCACGTTAAAGTTCGGCCCACGACGCCGGGGATGTCTTCGACACCCCGGCGTCGTTCGTTTGGGATGGGAAAAGGCTGGGAATGAAGTTCGAGTCGTTGCGGATAGCCGGATTGCGTTGCATGGAATCGGTGTCGTTGACCCCGGCACCAGGGATCAACGTGTTCGTGGGCCCGAACGGCGCCGGGAAAACCAGCGTGCTGGAGGCGGCCTATCTGCTGTCGCATGGCCGTTCGTTTCGTGCCGGCTCCCGCGATGTCCTGTTGAAGCGAGGATCTAACGCTCTTTCGGTCTTTGCCGAGGTGCGTTCCGAAGACGGCCGGACGCGCCGGCTCGGCCTGGGTCGTGAAGGAGGGCGTTGGCAGGCTCGTGTCGACGGTGATTCCGCCGCATCGCTTGGTGCGCTGGTTCAGGAATGCGCCGTCGTGTGCTTCGAGCCGGGGTCGCACGACCTGATCGCGGGAGCCTCGGACGAACGCCGCCGGTTCCTCGACTGGGGCATGTTCCACGTGGAACATGCTTTCGTGAACCAGTGGCGCCGGTACCAGCGGGCACTGAAACAAAGGAATGCGCTGCTTCGGGCCGGTGGGCCGCTGGACGGGGGACTCCTGGAACCGTGGGAAGCGGAGTTGGCCGCTGCGGGAGAGGGCATAACGGCTTTCCGGCGAGGGTACCTGGATCGGTTGATCCCTCACGTCCGTGAATTCACGACGAATGTTCTCCCGGAACTCGGCGACTTCTCCGTCCGCTATCGGCCTGGCTGGGACGAAGCGGCTGATCTGGCCACGACATTGGCCGAACGACGGCTGCGCGACTTGGGGAGGGGCCACACCACGGTCGGGCCGCATCGTGCGGACTTCTCCATCGCGTTCGAACAGGCGCCATTGCGCGAACACCTTTCCCGTGGGCAGGAAAAACTGTGTGCCCTGGCTTGCTTGCTAGGGCAGGCCTCCCTCCATGCCGAAATCCGCGGAGAATGGCCTGTCGTCTGCCTCGACGACCTTGCATCCGAGCTCGATCGTACCCATCAAGAGTGGGTTGTCGCGCAGCTTCTGGGCCGCGACGCTCAGGTCTTTATCACGGGTACCGAGATCCCGTCCGCCCTTGCCGACCAGTCCGTCACGATGTTCCACGTGGAACAGGGTGTGGTCACGGCTTTGCTATAATCGACCGACTGTCCCGAAGCTTTTCCGCGCCGCATCGGGACCGCTCTCTGGCGCCATCACCAGGCATCGCATGAACGAACCTCTCGATCCGACGAATTCGAACGCCTATGACTCCGGCAGCATCAAGGTCCTGAAGGGCCTGGACGCGGTCCGCAAGCGTCCAGGCATGTACATCGGCGACACCGACGACGGTACGGGTCTGCACCACATGGTGTTCGAAGTCGTCGATAACGCCATCGATGAAGCCCTTGCCGGCTACTGTGACTACGTCACCGTCACCATCCACCAGGATGGCTCGGTCAGCGTGGCCGATAACGGCCGCGGCATTCCGGTCGATACCCATCCTGAAGAGGGCAGGTCCACGGCTGAAGTGGTCATGACCGTGCTTCACGCGGGCGGTAAGTTCGACGCGAACTCCTACAAGGTCTCCGGCGGCCTCCATGGCGTCGGCGTCTCGGTGGTCAATGCGCTCAGTTCCCGGCTCTGGCTCACCATCTGGCGCGAAGGCAAGGAACATCGCCAGGAGTACGCCCACGGTGAACCGGTCGCCCCCATCGCCGTCTTCGGCGACACGAGCCGTCGCGGCACCATGGTGCGCTTCCTGCCCAGCCCGGCCACGTTCACCAACAACATCGAATTCCATTACGACATCCTGGCGAAGCGCCTGCGTGAGCTGGCCTTCCTCAACTCGGGCGTCACGATCGAACTGGTCGACGAGCGCAACGAGCGAAAGGACATCTTCGCGTACGAAGGCGGCATCAAGTCCTTCGTGCAGCACCTGGCGCAGCTGAAGACCGCGCTGCACCCGACCGTCATCAGCTTCAGCTCGCAAACCGACGGCATTACCGTCGAACTGGCGATGCAATGGACGGACGCGTACCAGGAAACGATGTTCTGCTTCACCAACAACATCCCGCAGCGTGACGGTGGTACCCATCTCACGGGTTTCCGCGCCGCGCTGACGCGAACCTTGCAGAACTACATCGAGAAGGAAGGCCTGGCGAAGAACGCCAAGGTCGGCCTGTCTGGCGACGACATGCGAGAAGGCATGATCGCCGTCCTCTCGGTGAAGGTGCCGGATCCGAAGTTCTCGTCGCAGACCAAGGACAAGCTGGTCTCCAGCGAGGTGAAGACGGCGGTAGAGCAGGTCATCAACGAGAAACTCGCCGAGTTCCTCCTCGAACACCCGGCCGAGAGCCGCAACATCGCCTCCAAGGCGGTCGACGCCGCGCGTGCGCGCGAAGCGGCCCGCAAAGCCCGCGAGATGACCCGCCGCAAGGGCGCGCTCGACATCGCGGGCCTGCCGGGCAAGCTCGCGGATTGCCAGGAGAAGGATCCGGCACTGTCCGAACTGTTCCTGGTCGAGGGTGATTCCGCAGGTGGCTCCGCCAAGCAGGGTCGCAATCGTCGTACGCAAGCCGTGCTGCCGTTGAAGGGCAAGATCCTCAACGTGGAAAAAGCCCGCTTCGACAAGATGATCTCGTCCGCCGAAGTCGGCACCTTGATCACCGCGCTGGGCACGGGCATCGGCAAGGACGAATACAACCCGGACAAGCTGCGTTACCACCGCATCATCATCATGACCGACGCGGACGTGGACGGTTCGCACATCCGCACGCTCCTGCTCACCTTCTTCTACCGCCAGATGCCCGAGTTGATCGAGCGTGGCCACGTCTACATCGGCCTGCCGCCGCTGTACAAAGTGAAGCAGGGCAAGCAGGAGATGTACATCAAGGACGACACTGTCCTCAATGAGTACCTGATCGCCAGCGCCGTGGACAACGCGTCGCTGACGCCGGAAGAGGGCGCTCCCGGCATCGATGGCGTGACCCTCGAGAAACTGTTGCGCGACTATCAGGTTTCGCTCGACCAGATCGCACGCCTCAGCCACCGCTTCGACACCGTAACCCTCACGGCGATGATCGAGCATGTGCCCATGGACGACGGGCTGTGGTCCGATCCGGCGCGCATGCAGGCATGGCTCGACGGTATCGCCCAGCGACTCAGTGCCAGTGGCCTGGGCAAGCCGACCTATGCCTTGCGTTTCCGTCCGGCCCTGAACGAGCAGCAAGGCGCGGCCATCGAGGTCGAGCGCATGCAGCATGGCCTCAGCCACACGTGGATCATGCCGCAGAGCTTCTTCGGCGGTACCGAGTTCCGCGCGATCCAGTCCATCTCGCAGCAGCTGGCCGAACTGGGCCTGCAGCCCGGCGCCGTGGTGCGCCGTGGCAATGCCTCGCGTGGCGTGCTCAGCTTCGCCGAGGTGCGCAACTGGCTGCTCGACGAAGCCAAGAAGGGCCGCACCATCCAGCGCTTCAAGGGCCTGGGTGAAATGAATCCGGAGCAGCTATGGGAAACCACGGTGAATCCGGAGACGCGCCGCATGCTCCAGGTGGGCATCGAAGATGCCGTCGCGGCCGACCAGATGTTCTCGATGCTGATGGGCGAGGCGGTGGAACCCCGCCGTGATTTCATCGAGGCGAATGCGCTCAAGGTCGCCAACCTGGACATCTGAGGACGCTCTACCACGCCAGTGGAAGGGACAGGAACGCCCGGTCGGCAGCGACCGGGCGTTTTTTTGTGTTCCGTCACATTTCCGCGTAACGGGGATGAAAATGCCGTTTTCAAGGCAACCTTTTACCTAGAAATCTGTAAGTCCCAACATTCTCCTAACAAGTGATTGTTTTATTTGAAATTTTTTCTTGCACTGCGACTTGTTCTTAGGAATCGAATCGGGTTAACCTCTGTAGTCCCCCGGAGCACGTCACTGTGCGACGACTCCTTCAACAGAGGTCAGTCAATGAAACAGGGTTCCTTCATCAAGATGGCGCTCGCTACCGCGATCGCACTTTCCCTTGTCAGTGGCGCCGCGGTTGCCCGCGATACCGCTTCCAAGGAAAAGAAAGAAGCGCTGTATCCGAATGCCACCCGCACGGAGCCCAAGCTCGACCTCAAGAGCGAGAAAGACCAGAAGGCCATCAACGAAGGCCTGGACGCCGCCAACAATGGCGAGAAGGACAAGGCGCTGCAGATCCTGCAGCCGCTGGCCGACGGTTCGGGCACGAGCAGCAAGTACGCACAGGCGCTCGCGCTGCAGGGCATCGCCAACCTCAAGTACAACGACGGTGACGTGAAGGGCGCGATCACCACGCTGAAGCAGGCGCTCGATATCGGCGTCATGCCGAACGACACCTACTTCCAGCTCAAGTACATGTACGTGCAGTTCCTCGTCGCCGACGAGCAGTACGCCCCCGCACTGCAGGCACTGCAGGAATGGCGCACCGAAGGCAAGAAGGAAACCGCCGACTCGTACGGCCTCGAGGGCAACATCGACTACCGGCTCGAGAAGTACCCGGAAGCGATCGCCGCGATCACCAAGGCGAAGTCCATGCCGGACGCCAAGCCGCAGGGTTCGTGGGACCAGATCCTCGCCGCCAGCTATGCGGAGACCGGCCAGGGCGACAAGGCCGCCGATCTCGCCGCCGCCGAACTGGCGAAGAACCCGAACGATCCCACCGCGCTGAACAACGCCGCCTCGGCCTTGATCCAGGCGCAGAAGTATCCGGAAGCGATCTCGCTGATGGAGAAGGGTCGTGCCGCCGGTGCGTTCAAGGACGAGAAGCAGTACGTGAACCTCGCCAAGGTCTACCTGATCGACGGCCAGGACCACACCGACCGCCAGGAAGCCAACGCCGCGAAGGCTGGCCAGGTGCTCGAGGACGGTCTCGCCAAGGGTGTCGTGAAGCCGAGCGCCGAGGTCTACAAGCTCCAGGGCGATGCCGCGATCACCGGTGGCAACACGAAGGCCGCGTTGGCCGCTTACCAGAAGGCCGCGCCGCTCGCAAAGGATGGCGAGGTGACGCTCAGCGTCGCGCGCCTCCAGCTACAGGAAAACAAGTACGGCGAGGCCAAGAAGGCCGCGACGGACGCCATCAGCAAGGGTGTGCAACATAAGGGTCAAGCCTACATGGTGCTCGCGGAAGCCGAGCGTGGTCTGAAGAACAAGCCGGGTGCCATCGCCGCCATGAAACAGGCAGCGCAGGATCCGGAAACGTCTGCCAAGGCCAACGCCTGGTTGAAAACCGCAGGTACCGGCAAGTAAGTGCTTGTAAAGTCCCAGAAGGGGGGCTTGTGAACAGCCGTAAATCCTCCCTTCAGGTGTCTATACAAACACCAAATGCTGGTGTAACTTGCATATCTTTCCGCTTGCAGAAACCTGCGTTTTCGGCAATGTCAACACGCCGAGCGCCGGAAGAGCAGTGCGGGCTCACTTCCGCTTGATTAGCTCTTGATAGTGACTGATGGCCTCAAGTAACGAATCAACCGGCCAAGCGCCGTTCAGTTGGGGGCGCACAAGTGCGTTGGCAGTAGCCATTGCACTGCACTCGTTTGCCTTCCTGCTGCTGGTCGCGCCCATGGCGCCGCCGAAGTCGCAGGAAAAGCAGAAAGAGAAGGTGGTACAGGTCGATTTCATCGAACCGCCGCCGACACCTCCGCCGCCGGCCCCACCGCCGCCGGCTGTCG
>NZ_JBPGXU010000025.1:0-43506 GCF_056755675.1 Luteibacter sp. KNZ12-1A
GGCGCGGCGCGGGCCCCGCCCCCCCCCGAGCCCGCCGCGGCGGCGGCATCCTCGCCACGACCCGCGGCCACGCCGGCCATCGCATCGTCGGCCGCAGCCTCGGCAGCGGATTCGGCCCCCTCGACATCGGCCTCCGACGGAGGCGACACCGAACTGGACGCGAGCGCCTGGCCGGACACCGCGCCGACCCCGGAACAGGTCTTCTCGGCCCAGCCGGATGCCATGCGCAAGGCCATCGGCAAGCTCGCACCCCGCACGCGCGGCAAGCCCAACGTCTACGCCATCGCCTTTGGCGGCGATGGCTCCGAGGACGTCTTCCGCAATGAAGCGGAATACGTCGACACGCTGATGTCGAACCGTTTCGGCAGCCCCGGACATACCCTGGTCCTCGAAAACAATCCGGCAAGCCTCGCCACGCGCCCCCTGGCGAGTTGGACGAACCTGGAGGCCGCGCTCGACGGGCTGGCGAAGGTGATGGACCCGCGCGAGGACGTCTTGTTGCTCTACGTGGCCACGCACGGCGGCAACGATCATTCGCTGCTGGTCGACATGGACCCGATTCCCCTCGACCAGCTCGATCCCGAGGGCCTGGCCGAGATTCTCGGCAAGCATGCCTTCCGCTGGAAGGTCGTGGTGGTGAATGCCTGCTATTCCGGTGGCTTCGTTCCCAAGCTGCGCGGCGCAGGCACGTTGGTGCTGACTTCGGCGCGGAGCGATCGCACCTCGTTCGGGTGTGGCGCGGATTCCGACATCACCTATTTCGGCCGTGCCTGGCTGGCCGACGGACTGAATGCCACGCCCGATTTCATCGAGGCCTTCGGCAAGGCCAGGACGGAAATCGCCGCGTGGGAAGCGAAGGAATCACTGGAAGCTTCGGAACCGCAGATCGACGTGGGCGCGGGCATCGAGGACAAGCTGGCGGCATGGCGCAAGATGGCGAAGATCGGGCCGGCGGTGCCGTTCAAGGCGGCAAAGTAGGCGGTCTGTCGCCGCTGAAGCGGCTCCCACGGTGTCGGAGCGGGCGAAGTGGAAGCCGCTTCAACCGCGATGCCCCTGGATGGGAGCCGACCCTGTCGGCGACGCCTCTCATGAACCCGGATGGATGCCTCTCATGAACCGGTATGTGGGAGCCGCTTCAGCGGCGACGCCCTTCAGGCCGAGGTATCCAACGAGAACCGGTCGGCATCCATCCATGCCGGGAAACGCTCGCGGTGCGCCATCAGCGGCGCCGGGTCCAGGATCATCGTGATCACCTGCTCCTGCGCGCCCAACTCCACCAGTGGCTCGCCCACCGGATCGATCACCGCGCTATCGCCCGCATATGGCAGGTCGTTGCCGTCGACACCGACGCGATTCACGCCGATCACGTAGCACAGGTTTTCGATCGCCCGCGCGCGAAGCAAGGTGCGCCAGGGCTGCCGGCGCGGCGCCGGCCAGTTGGCCACGAACAACGCCAGGTCGTAATCCATCCCGCCGGCCGACGATTCACGGCGGCCGTTGCGCAGCCACACCGGAAACCGCAGGTCGTAGCAGACCTGCGGCAGGATTCGCCAGCCTTTCAGCTCCACGATCAGGCGTTCGTTGCCACCGCCATAGCGTGTGTGCTCCCCGGCCATGCGGAAAAGATGGCGCTTGTCGTAATAAGCGAGCGAACCGTCCGGCGAGGCCCAGATCAGCCTGTTGTAGACGGTATCGCCGTCGCGGATCACCAGGCTGCCGGTAATCGTGGCGTTCACCTCGCCGGCAAGCGCGCGCATCCAGGCGACGCTGGGACCATCCATCGACTCGGCATTGCCCAACGTGTCGTTGGTGAAACCCGACAGGAAGGTTTCCGGCAGCACGATGAGGTCGCTGGGGGCGGCACCGCGCACGAGCGCACCGTAATAATCGCGATTGCCTGGGGCGTCGTGCCAGCGTGTCGCGCCCTGGACGAGGGAGACGGTCAGAGTTTGCACAGGAGCTCCGCGGCGGCTTCCATGGTGGCATCGTTCTTGGCGAAGCACAGGCGGACCAGCCGCGTGTCCGGTGCGTTTTCGTAGAACGGGCTGAGCGGGATGACGGCCACGCCACCCTCCCGGACCAGCCATTCGCTGAAGTTGATGTCGTCGACGTCACGGATGGCGCTGTAATCGACGAGCTGGAAGTAGCCGCCGGGGACGTCGAGCAGCGTCAGGCGCGACGGCTTCAGCAGGTCGCGGAAACGGTCGCGCTTGGCCTGGTAGAAAGCCGGCAGTTCGAGGTAATGCCCGGGTGTGGATTCGAGGAATTCCGCGAACGCCCATTGCGCCGGATTGAAGGTGCAGAACGTGAGGTACTGGTGCACCTTGCGGAATTCGGCCGTGAGCGCCTTCGGCGCGATGGCGTAGCCGACCTTCCAGCCGGTGCAGTGGTAGGTCTTGCCGAACGAGGAGACGACGATGCTGCGTGCGGCCAGTTCCTCGTGGCGCAGCACGCTCTGGTGTTCCCGCCCGTCGAAGACGATGTGTTCGTATACCTCGTCCGAAAGAACGACGATCGACGTGTCGCGGACGATATCGGCCAGTTCGTCGAGATCGGCGCGGGAGAGCACGGCGCCCGAAGGGTTATGCGGCGAGTTGATGAGGATCATCCGCGTCTTCGGGGTGACCGCGTCGCGCACGCGCTGCCAGTCGATCGCGAAGGCGGGCAAGGTCAACGGCAGGTGTATGGCGGTGGCGCCCTGCAATTCGATCGCCGGCTCGTAGCTGTCGTAGCAGGGGTCGAAGACGATCACCTCGTCTCCCGCGCGGACCACGGCCGCGATAGCCGAGAACAGCGCCTCGGTGGCTCCCGAGGTCACCGTGACCTCGGTGTCCGGGCTCACCCGGTGGCCGTAGAGGCGTTCGGTCTTGAGCGCGATCTGCTCGCGCAGCTTCGCGATGCCCACGCCCGGCGCGTACTGGTTCTTGCCTTCGGCCATGGCCCGCGTGATGGCTTCGCGCAAGGATTCCGGCGGTTCGAAATCGGGAAAACCCTGGCCCAGGTTGACCGCTTTGTGTTCGATGGCCAGCTGGCTCATGACACTGAAGATCGTGGTTCCCACCTTGGGAAGCTTGGTTTCGAGCTGCATCGAACGCCCTTACTCGTTTGGACGGCCAAACGCCGTCGGATGTGCCGATCCTACCATGCGCGCCATGCGGATCGCTCCGGCCTGCTCCGGGTTCGCGACGGCTTTCTCGCAATCCTTGTGGAATTCGGCCTGGGCCCGCGGCAGGCGTTCGGCCAGGAAATCCACGAAACTGCGAATGGCAGGCAACAGTCCACGACGACTCGGATACACGAAATGCAGCGTGCCCTGTGCGGTCGTGTACTCCGGCAACACCCATTCGAGATCGCCGTTGGCGAGCAACGGCCCGCAAAAATCCTCGGGAAGCAACGCCACGCCGCAACATTGCACGGCGGCGGCGATCAGCACCGAAAAATCGCCGCTCACCAGGCGCGGCTTCACCTCCACCGCCGCCTTCTTCCCGTTCGCGTCGACCAGTTCCCAGACCTGGGCTCCCTCGTGTTCGTACATGGACAACGCCGGAAGCAAGGCCAGTTCGTCCAGTGTCTTCGGTCGTCCGTTGGAATCGAGGAACTTGGGGCTCGCCACCAACAGGCTTCGCGCATAACCGATGCTGCGCAACACCAAGGTCGCGTCGGTATCCAGCTTCTCGCGGACACGAATGGCGACGTCGTAACCCTCGCCAATGACGTCCACGCGCCGGTTGGTGGCGGTCAGGCGCACCTGCACCTTCGGGAGTTCGAGCAGGAAGGCCGGCAACATGGGGCCGACCACGTTCTGCGCGAGCGAGATGGGGCAGCTGACCCTGACCACGCCACGCGGCTCCGTGCGCAACTCGTCCACGGCATCCTGTGCCGCGCGCGCCTCTTCGAGCACGGCCCGGCAGTGCTGGTAGAACCGTTCGCCGATCTCGGTGACCACGAAGCGCCGCGTGGTGCGCTGGAGCAAGCGCACGCCGAGACGGTCTTCCAGTTGGGCGATCCGCTTGCTGAGGCGGGATTTAGGGATGCCCAGGGCGCGCCCGGCCGCCGAAAAGCCGCCGTGTTCCACCACCGAGGCGAAAAAGTACAGATCGTTGAGGTCCTGCAGCGCGCCTTCCATCGGAGGCTCCCGTCGTTTCGCCTAAGAAACAATGAGTCTACTCCAAGCCGGCTTATCCGTGGATTGTCTGCGGCGTATCGTTCTTCGCATGCCGCTCAGGCGGCCAATCACTGAGGATTCGTCCATGAAACTCCTGCATATCGATGCCAGCGCACTGGGTGCCCATTCCGTGTCGCGCGGCCTGACGGCCGCCGTCGTGGCCGAATTCGTCCGCAACCATCCCGGTATCGAGGTCACCTACCGTGACCTGCATGCCGCCCCCCTCGCCCCCTGGGCGCTGCCGGCAGGCGAGAACGACCCGAATGCCGCCGAAGCGGAAAAGGTGATGGAGGAATTCCTGGCCGCCGACGTCGTGGTCGTCGGTGCGCCGATGTACAACTTCGGCATCAGCAGCACACTCAAGGCCTGGATCGACCGGATCGCCGTCGCCGGCAAGACCTTCCGCTACACCTCGGCAGGCCCTGAAGGGCTGGCGGGCGGGAAGCGGGTGATCGTCGCCTCGTCGCGTGGCGGCATCTATACAGCGGGCACCCCGGCGGCGGCCATGGACTTCCAGGAGCCGTACCTGCGTGCGGTCTTCGGCTTCCTCGGCATCACCGACATCGAGTTCGTTCGCGCCGAGGGCATGGCGATGGGCGACGACCACAAGAACCAGGCCATCGGCGGCGCCGTCGCCGGCATCGGCAGCCTCCTGCGCAAGGCGGCCTGATAAAAAAGGTTCTTCACGGAAATCCGGAAAGCGCGGCTGGCGAAGCCGTTACGTCTGTCCTCCCTCACGCGGGCGCGGCATGTGGCGCCCGGCAGCTCCCCCGCCACGCACACAACGAATGCGAGGGCGAAGCCGAGCCCGCACCAGGCGAACCCCGGAAATACGCGAAGAACCAAAAAAGAAGAGCCGCGCAAGCGCGGCCCTTCTTTTCCTCAGGACGACGGGGAATTCTGTTTTCCCGGTTTGTCCTTGGGCATGTTCTGGTGTTCCCGCGGATGCCCTTCGCCAGGAATCTTGGGCGTGCCGTGCGAGGGCTTCGGATTGTCTTCCCGATAGCCGGGCGTCTGTTGCTTGCCGTCGTTGGTCATCTGGATTCCTCTTTCCACTCAAGGCCGTTGCTGGCAGGCGGCATGGCCGCATTCACAGGCGCCACCCACGTTCTGGCTCTCGGCGGCCATGCGGCAGCTTTCGCTGCAATAGTCCCTCGATACCGGCACCTGGCAGTTGCAGCCCACGTGATCACAGGGTTTGCTGGCTTCGTTCATGCGTCGACTCCTCAACGTTGCCTCGACGAGCCTGCGCGGACCAGCGTCTATTTTTCGTAACCGGACGGCGAAACGGCAGCCCCATCCACGGCGGCCCAGCCATGCGCCTCCACCAGCAGGCCGCTCAGGCTGCGGACGTCCTGGAGATTGTGTTCCGCCACGCGGATCAGGTTGGCCGACGAACCTCCACGCAGGTAGGTGAGCCAGGCGCGCGGCGCCTCCGACCCGGGCAGATCGTCCTCACGCACGATGTGCAACAACTTGCGCTCGGCCGTCTGCATCTTGCAGTTCTCCCAGGCCTGCCGGTAGCGGCGGCGCATGGGATGCAGCAGGTCGACGTGCATGCGGCCAAGCAACGGGTTCGGCATTCGTGCAAGCCGGTAACGCGTGGCCAGCAACGGCGCGTCGTACGACTTGCCGTTGTAGCTGACCAGGACCGTCTCCGGTTCGATCCACCGTGCGAATTCCCGCAGCATGGCGGCCTCGGCCGCCATCGCCGTGATGTACAACTGGCGGACGCGCAACGCGCCGTCATGCCAATCCGCGGCACCGATCATGAAGGCGCGCGTGCCGGTGCCGCCGGCCAGGCCCGTGGTTTCGGTGTCGAAGTGGAGGAACTGCTCGCGGCGGGCCGTGGCCAGCTTCGCGAACGAGAGGTCGAGTTCCGCTGGAGGCTCCGCCCAGGCGAAACGCTGTTCGAGGTAGCGCAGGCCTGGCGAGAGTTCATCGCCGGGTACATCACGTGTGTGCGCACGCAGGGGCACGCGCGGCTGGGCGAGGCGCTCGCGGACGCCGGCCATGCGGCGGAGCGTGGCGAGGTCGGGGGTGCTGGTGGGTGTGTCGCGAGCACCCTTCGCCGACCGTGTCGGCGATTCCTGCGGAGCGGCGATTCCAGCTTGCCGGCGCAGGATGGCCAGCTTCGACGCCAGGTCGCTCATGCACCGGCACCCAACAGCCGCAGCACGCGCGCCGCCAACGCCCGCGGCGTTTCCTCGCGCCCCTCGTCGGCGGCGAGCACGGGTCCCACGCATGCCGGGCAACCCGCCTTGCAGTCACAACCTTCGACCGTCGCCAAGGCGTGCCGCAGCAATTCCGATGCGCGGCGGAACAGGGGTTCGCTGAGCCCGACGCCGCCGGGGAAGTTGTCGTACAGATAAACCGTCGGCAGGAAGCGCTCCAGCGTGTCCGGCGATGCGAGACCACCGTCCGGCGCGCGAACCTGTCCACGCCCGGTGGCATCCACCTGGGCGGACCAGACGCCGTCACCGGAGCCGACCGCCTTCTGCAAGTCGCGCGGCTCGGCCATCACCGCGACGACGGCCGCGGTGTGCACGGCATATGCCGCGCCGAGGAAGCCATCGATGGCGTGCTGCCGCGAACGAAACGCTTCGTCGAGCACCGTCTGCGGCAACTGCCACCACACGGCGGTGGAATGGAGTTCCTGGTCCGGCAGGTTGACCGGCCCGTAGCCGATGTTCTCGTGCGTGTAATAGCGGATCTTCTTGTACCCGGACACCCGGCGCACGACATGGACTTCACCGTGTCGCGCGCTTCCGTCGCCCGACTTGCAACCGTCGAAACATTCCAGCTCCTTGAGCTTGGTGTAGTCGATGGCGTCGGTGTAATAGTCGACGCTGGTGCGCGTGCAATAGGCCTTGCGCCCTTCCCAGTCGAGCTTTTCCACCTGGTAAGGCACCGACTGGATCATGTGGATCGCACCCTCGTAAAGCGTCAGCGCCGCAGCCGAGTAGTCCACTTCCGCGATGATCGCCTGCCTGCCTTCCGTGCGGTCCACCACCACGAAGTTGCCGTCGGCGACCGAGCGCAGGCTCACCGCGTTGGCCGGATAGCTGTCGGCGATCCATTCCCAGCGATCGCCCTCGTTGTGCAGCACCTCGGATTCCGCCAGCACCTGCAGGTACGGCTCGGCGTCGTCCGGGCCGAAGGCGTCGCCGGTGACGAAGGGGAGTTCGAATGCCGCGCAGCGGATGTGGTCGAGCAGGATCAACGGCTGGTCGGGCTGGATCCTCGCATGCTCCGGGCTGGCCTCGGTAAGGAAGGCGGGGTGTCGCATCAGGTACTGGTCGAGCGGTGCACTGGTGGCGACCAGCACGCCGAGCGACGGTTGCTGCCGGCGCCCCGCCCGGCCGAAACGCTGCCACGTGGCCGCGATCGATCCGGGATAACCGTTCAACACCACGGCATCGAGGCTGCCGATGTCGACACCCAACTCCAGCGCCGAGGTGGAAACGATGCCGTCCACGTTGCCCGCTCGCATCTCGCGCTCGACCTCGCGCCGCTCGGTCGGCAGGTAACCGCCACGATAAGCGCGTATCCGCGCCGGCTTGCGCGTGTCGTGGTCGAACACGTCCTTCAGGTACTTGGTGAGCACCTCGACCATCAGCCGCGACTGGGCGAACACCAGGGTCTTCATCTTCGCCTTGATGGTGACGCGCGCGATGAGGTTGGTTTGCGAACGGGCCGAGGCGCGCAGGCCGAGGTCGGGATTGACCACCTGGGGATTCCACATCAGCACGTGCTTGTCGCCAGTGGGTGCGCCGCTGCGGGCGATGGTGGCCACGTCATCCTCGATCAGCGCCCGGGCATGCTCCGTGGCGTTGCCGATCGTGGCCGAGCACAGCACGAATTGCGGGCGCACCCCATAGAAGGCGCAGATGCGCTTGAGCCGGCGCAGCACGTTGGCCAGGTGCGAACCGAACACGCCGCGATAGGTGTGTATCTCGTCGATCACCACGTAGCGCAGGTTCTCGAAGAACTGCGCCCACTTGGTGTGGTGTGGAAGGATGGCCTGATGCAGCATGTCCGGGTTGCTGACGACGACATCGCCATGCAGGCGGATGGCCTGGCGCGCATCGCCCGGTGTATCGCCGTCGAAGGTGAACGCCTTCACGCCGAGGCCGCCGGCGCGGTTGATGTCGAGCAATTCGGCCACCTGGTCTTGCGCCAGCGCCTTGGTGGGAAACAGATAGAGCGCCTTGGCACCTGTTTCCAGCACCGAGGCCAGCACCGGCATCGTGTAGCAAAGCGTCTTGCCCGAGGCCGTCGGCGTGGCGACCAGCACGTGCCTGCCCGCGCGCGCGGCGTCCCAGGCTTCCTGCTGGTGGCTGTAGAGGCGATCGATGCCGCGGGCGCTCAAAGCCTGTGCCAGGCCGGCCGGGAGATCTTCCGGCAAGGGCACGAAACTGCCTTCCCGGCCGAAGACCGTGAAGGCGGAACAGACCCGGTCGCCGTATTTTTCGGTCAAGCGGTGTGCGAGCGTGCGGCCGTCGTGGCGGGTGGCGAGGACCGAGTCGGCCTCGTCGGTGCGCAGGGCTTGCAGATAGGCGGCCATGAGAACTACCGGGCACAAGGGGGGGGTGCCCGTTATCCCGTGTCACGGTCTCATAGGCTGAGACGCGTGAGGAGCCGCCGCGGTCACGTCATCGCGAGTAGGCCCGTCGCGCACCCTCCAGCCAGTCGGCGTGCTTGATCCCACGCTCCATGGCGGCATCCACCGCGAGACGTTCTTCCACGAATTCGTCCAGCAGCGTGATCATCACGAAGTCGCTCGGACCCGCATGCGCGACCGGCTCGACGATATAGGCCGCCTTCCAGCGGCCCACCGCCGCCTTCAACGTGCGGACTTCCACGGAATACCGGCCAACGATACGTCGATGCACGAGTACGACTCCCTTGGTCGGATGGAGAAAAACTCAGGCTTTCGGTGGCGCCCGCATGTCCAGCCCTTCCCCACTGGCGGGAATGGTGAAGGTCTTCGTCTCGCCCTGGCCCACGCTGGCATCGGCTTCGACCCGCTCCGCCGCACAAGCGCCGTGCGGGAGCATGCCGAGTTTGCGCGTGCCCGAGGGAACGTGGAGGACGAGTTGCTCGCCGATTTCCATGTCGGCCACCACTTTGTCGTCGACATAGATGGCCGTGGAGCAACCGGCACCCCACAGGCCCTGCTCGCGGACGATGTTCAGGGTGGCGTCGCCGCCGCTGGGATCCTGGTAGCCGAACACCGTACTGGACGGAACGTCGTGGATGCCGACGTGGCGTTCGTTCTGCGTGGCGCAGCCGGCAAGCAGGACCAGGGCGGAAAGAGCGATGTGGCGCATCGGGGAACACTCCATGAATGATGAAGGCAGCATTCGTTTCACAATGTCTAGATTACGTGAAAATCACTCCGCCCCTGCGCCATCTGCCAAGACATCCGGTTCGGCGCTAGACTTTCGCGATGACCGTCCAGCACGCCAGTACGCCCACCGCCCTCGTCTTCGACCGCGCCCACATGGTGGCGGAGACCGTCGCCCTCGTCCTTGCCGACGCTGGCTACGCGGCGCGTGCGACCGTCACATACCGCGACGCCAAGCGCGCCTTTCAGGAACTACCGGAACTGGCCCTCATGGTGATCCATGCCGACACCCCCGGGGAGCGCAGGGCCTCCGGTCTGCTGCAGGCGCTGATCCGCGAACGGCCGAATACCGCGATCGTGGTCGTATCCAGCCGGTTGCCGCAGGACCTGGAGCCATTCCCGCTATCCGCGGTGTTCCTCGAGAAGCCCTTCGACCGCGCCCAGCTACTCGACGCCGTGGAACGCGCGAGGGAATCCCGCCCGCGCGCCTGAGCCGTCAGAGGCAGGAAATGGCTTCGTCGCGGAAGCGGCTGTCGTAGTCGCCCTTGCCCTTCTGGATTTCGTACATCACCACCTGGGCGCCAGCACCGTTGGCGGTGACGTCGAGACGCTCGTGCTTGCCGTCGTCATTGGCGGTCACGCGGCCCTTGTCTTCCTTCGCGTCGCCCTTGGCACCCTTGGCGAGGGCCTGCCACTTCGGCTCCACGCATTGCACATAAGCCGTGACGCTCTTGCCCGTCTTGCTGCTGAGCTTGGGCAGGGTATCGGTCATGCCACTGGTGGCGCAGCCGGCGAGGACGGTGCAGGCGGCGATCGCAAGAACGTGTTTCATGCTGGATTCCACGGTAAGGGTCCGGGAATTCTAGCGCGACGGGGCGGCCGCGATCAGGTACCCGCGCGTGCGACGACGTTCGCCTCGGCTTTCGCCAGCTGGCCGTTGGTGCACTTGAGGTAGTTCGACGAGGCCAGCCAGCGCTTGTCCGGATAGTACGAGAACACCATCTGGCCACCCTTCAGGGCATCGATCAGCTTGTGCGCGATGGCCGTGCGTACGGCCGGGCAACCCCAGCTACGGCCGATGCGGCCGGCTACCTTCGCCATCGCCTCGTTCACGTAGGCGGCACCGTGGATCACGATGGCGCGCGCCATCGCCTGGTCGTTCACGCCCGGCTCCAGCCCACTCATGCGAAGCGAATAACCATTCTTGCCGGTATACGTATCCGACGTGCGGAACAGCCCCAGGCTGGAGGCGAGGCTGTCCGGCGCGTTGGAGAATTTCGTGGCGTTCGCGTCGCCGCTGTTCTTGCCGTGCGCCACCAGTTCCTGGAACAACAGCTTGCGGTTGACCGTGTCGAACACCCACAGGCGCGGCTGCGACGATGGCTTCGAGTAGTCGATCACCGCGAGGCGGTCGGCAGGCTGGCCGCCCTGTGTCTGCGCGCACTCCGCGGCCTGGACGGCGAGCCCGATGACCTTCGGGTCGGCGGCGGGAGCCAGGCGCGACAGGGCCTCGCCGAGCGAATCGGCGGCATGGGCCTGGGCGGGGAGGAAGAACAGGGCGCCAAGCAGCGGCGCGGACGCGAGGAGCGTTCGGAACGATCGAATCATGCGGCCAGCCAGAGGGGTTACGACGGGGCATCCTAACGTGCTGATCATTTATTGACCACAACACCGTCACTTCTTTGCCATTCAGATAGGTGAAAGCGTAGGGTGATCAAGGGTTCGACCAAAGGAAGCATCGAAGTGACCATGGACGCCAGGACATTACGCCGCCGCATCCTGATGGCGCTGTGGAGCGCCCTCCCCGCCTGGGCCTGGGGCCAGGACCTCCCTTCGCCGCCCTCGTCCGCGGCTTCCCCGCCACCGATCGTGGCCGCGGAGCCGGCATCGGCCGCCAGCGTACCCCCGCCCCAGCCGCCGCCCGCCGACGACCCGCTCGCGCAGGCCATTTACGCTCGTTTGCAGCAGATGACGCCGCTGGATGGCGGTCCCCTGCCTCGCCAGGACGCGGCGCTCGGAAAGGCGGTGGCGGACTTCTACGCGCAACGCCACTACACCGCCGCCTGGGCGGACGAGACGAACGTGCGGCAACTGCTGGCGGGGCTGGCTTCGACGGAAGGCGACGGCCTGCTGCCCGAGGATTACCGATTCTCCCAGCTGAAAGCCACGGTGGAGGCGGCGGACTGGATGAACGCATCGCCCCAGCGGCGGGCCGAGTTCGAGGTGGAGGCGACGGGTGCCTACATCACGGCGCTGGTCCAACTGGCCCGTGGAAAGGTGGACCCGGTGCGGTTGGACCCGACCTGGAACTTCGACCCCGCCGCGATCGACCCGCAGGAAGGCATGACCCTGCTGCAGACCTCGATCGACGAACGCAGCATCGACCAGGCCTTCGCCACGGCCCGGCCGCAAAACCCGCTTTACGCGAAGCTGCGCGACGCGCTCGCCCAGCTTCGCGCCACGGCCGCGGAGGGCGGCTGGCCCCACGTACCGGAGGGCCCGGTCCTGAAACCCGGGATGACGGATGCCCGCGTCGTCGCGTTGCGGGCACGCATGGTCGCGGGTGGTTACCTCGACCCGACGCTCGCCGAAGGCGACCGCTTCGACAATCCGCTGAAGGACGCGGTCAGGCGCTTCCAGGCCGACCAGTACCTGGACGCCGATGGCAATGTGGGCGGTGAAACGATCGCCGCGCTGAACGTGTCCGTCCAGGACCGCATCGGCCAGGTCCGGGCCAACCTCGAACGGGCGCGCTGGTTGCTGCATTCCCTGCAAGGCACCTTCGTCGTTGTCGACGTGGCGGGCTACAAGGTGACCTACTACCGCGACGGCAATCCGGTGTGGAAATCGCGCGTCCAGGTCGGCAAGCCCTACCGCAGTACACCGATCTTCCGCTCGCAAATCACCTACGTCACCTTCAACCCGACCTGGACGATCCCGCCCACGATCCTCAAGAACGATGTCTTGCCGAAGATCCGCAAGAATCCCGCCTACCTCGCCAACAATCGCATCCGGGTGCTCGACAGCGGCGGGAATACGTTATCCCCGTCGAAGGTGAACTGGGCCAACCCGCGGGGAATCACGTTGCGCCAGGACGCCGGGCCCGGGAATTCGCTCGGGCAGGTGGTCATCCGCTTCCCCAATTCGTTCGCCGTCTACCTGCACGACACACCGCACCAGGAACTGTTCGAGAAGGCCAAGCGCGATACGAGTTCGGGCTGCATTCGCGTCGAGCACCCGCTCGAACTGGTCGAGCTGTTGTTCAACGACGCGCAGAAATGGAATCGCCAGGCGATCGACGAGCGCATCGCGACGAAGAAGACGCAGAACGTGACGTTACCCACGGCGGTACCGGTCCTGCTCGCTTACTGGACCGTCGACATCGCGGACGACGGGAAGCTCGCGTACAAGCCGGACGTGTACCAGCGCGATGGTTCGCTGCTGGCCGCCCTGGACAAGCCGCAGCCCCTTCGTACTCCCTGAGCCGCGGCCACCGGTCGGCCCGGCCAACGCCGGCAGCGTGGATGCCGGCCTCGGGCTATCGCTCGCGCAATGCCTGTTCGCCCATATCGCGGACCAAGGTGATCTTCCCGTTCGGTTCCAATCGGCCGATGACCACCGAGCTTTCGTCCTCCATGCCCGCCGCATGCAAGGCACGATTGAACGCGGCCTCGGGAAGATTCTGCCGCCGCATCTCCGCGGGATCGCGGCGGCCATTGCGCACGAGTTCGGCGGGCAAGCCCTCCACGAGGCGATTGAAGCGAGGCATGCGCGTACACAACCAGGCAAGCCCCTTGTTGGCCAGCAGGATGCTGGCCACGCCGATGAAGGCACCGAGGTAGCTGTGGTCTTCGCCGACTATCGCCGTGCGCAGGGTTCCGCCGACGAGCACGAGCACCAGCACGTCGAAGGCGGACATCTCGCCGAAGCTTCGCTTGCCCGACAACCGCATCAGGATCAACAAGCCCACATAGGTCAGGACGCCACGGGCGGCGAAGTGCCACCACGGTTCCGAGAGTTCGAACCATTCGTTCATCGCAACGCTCCTCGACTCTTCGCCCATGCTTCACGGGCAACGAAACACCCTGCGCACGTTGTGGCCGTTCGGCCGCATGGACGAAGTGAAATCGGGAGACGTGGGCATGGCAAGCGACAGCAACGACCAGAGTTTCTTCACCCGCATGGCGATGGCCGTGGCGAAGGCGTCGGGGAAGCCGGCCACGTTCGCCGCGGCGGTGGCCATCGTGGTGATCTGGGCCGCCACCGGCCCGGTCTTCGGCTTCAACGACACCTGGCAGCTGGTGATCAACACCGGCACCACGATCGTCACCTTCCTCATGGTGTTCCTGATCCAGAACACCCAGAACCGTGACACGGCCGCGATGCAGATCAAGCTCGACGAGTTGATCAATGCCTTGAACGGAGCCAACCCCGCCTTGCTCGACCTGGAGGAACTGGACGAAGCCACCCTCGACAAGATCCGTGCCCACTACACACGTCGCGCGGCCGAGGCGCGCAGGGCCCAGGGGCATGACGGCGATCCGGAGCACGAAGCCCCCTGATCGCCCATGCACGCCTGCCGGGGCCGTTTGCCGCAGTGCGGGGATGGGGCGCCGCCGTATACTGCAAGTCATGAACGCGCCCCTCGAAGTCAGCGAAACGACCCTCCACGACCAGGTCCGGGACGAGGGTTTCGCCTTCGTGCATGGTCCGCACATGCGCTCCCTGGTCGAACAACTGGCGCCGCTGAGCGATTGGGAGGCTTTCGTCGCCAGCTGGAACGCGCTCGAGCCGGACACCTACCTGGCCGCCACGGGGCGTTTTCGACGCCGCCGCCACGCAACCTTCGCCGCCTCCCGCTTCGGCCATGTGGAGCCGAAGCCGCACCAGCCACATTTCCAGACCCTCGCCTACAACAGTCTCCAGGGCGATATCGCGCGCTGGTTCGAGCCTGTCCTTCCCGAGATCGCCACCGGCGCCACGATGAGCGCGATCCTCGACTTCTGCCGCGACTTCTTCAGTGGACTGTCTCCCGGGATAGGTCAATGGCATGTCGAGGTGCACCAGTTCCGGATCGAGGCGACGGCCGGCATGGCGGGCGAGCCCACCCCGGAAGGCAGCCATCGCGATGGCGTCGACTATGTGCTGGTGCTACTGGTGGACCGGGAGAACATCGCCAGCGGGACCACCACCATCCATGCCCCCGATGGACGCGCGCTGGGCGAATTCACCCTGGCCCAACCGTTCGACGCCGCGCTGATCCACGATCCGAGGGTGTTCCACGGGGTGACGCCGGTCATGCCTCTGGACCCGACGAAGGCGTCGCATCGCGATGTGCTGGTCGTGACCTTCCGCGCCGCCTGACCGGCCACCCACACCGGGGACGTCGCCACCGGCGCCGCGGTGGGCCCCCTCCTGATATCCACAGGCGCTGTGGAAAGCACTTGCATAACCATGTGGATAAGTCCGACGTTGCCTTGCTCGACGGCTACTTGCGTTGTGTTGGTCACACAATCGTCACGATGATTTGGCCGGCAATCTCAAGCCGGGAACGGACGACCGTGCCACAATAGGCATTCCTCCAGCGCCAAGCAGCACGATGAACTCGTCCGGCAAATACGACTTCAAGCAGTTCCAGGAGGAACTTGCCGCTCTCGACCGCCAGGCCTCGGCAAGCAAGCCCCCTGCGGCCGATCCCGTGCCTTCCAAGGCGGCGGCTCCCGAACCGGCCGCCCCGAAGCGCCGCGGGCGCCCGCCCAAGGTCGATCCCCTGGCCGGTGCCCGTGCGGAGTTCGAAGCCCTGCGCCTGCGCCACGGCCTCACGGTCGCCGACGTGGTGTCCTGGTTCCCCCAGGAGGAAGGCGTCGCCTACCTGCAAGCCCTGATCGCCGCCAGCGAACCGAAGCCACGGCGGCGGCGCAAGGCGCTCGATGCGGATGCCGGCCCGGGTGACACCGACGCCGCTGGCTGATCGAAGGCGCGAAGCCCTCGATGATGCTATCTAATGCGCATGCCCCGGACCGCGCCGCCGACCATCGCCGACGCCCTCGCTTCCTTCGCGATCAGGGAGTGCCGCGCGGCCATGCGCGCCCTGGCGGATACGAAACGGCGCCATCGCGGCGTCCATGAGGCGCGAAAGGCCATCCGCCGCCTGAAGAGCCTGCTCACCCTCGCGGCGGAGCCGTTCGCCGCGTCACTACCGTCGATCGAGGCGACCCTCGGCCACCTCGCCACCGGATTGTCGCCACTGCGGGACGCCTACGTGGCGCTCAACATGGCTCGCACGATCGCAGGTCCCGCACCCTCTCCCGAGTGGCGACATGCCATCGAGGCCCTGGAACATCGGAGCGAAGGGCGCCTCGCCGCCGCCCTGACCAAGGACCCGCGCTTCCTCAAGCGGCGCCGTGAACTGCGTGATCTCGCGGGCGTGATCGAAGCCCTGCCGTGGAAAGAAGTGGATCGCAACACCGTCGAACGAGCGATCGCCCGTTCGGAGCGGCGCGTCGCCAAGGCGCACAAGCGCGCATCCCGCGACCCGTCACCGGCCAACCTGCATCGCTGGCGCCGGCGTGCGCGACGCCTGCGCATGCAACTGGACACCTGGCGCAAGGCGTTGAAGACGACCGGCAAGTCGTCGCACCACCATGCGCACCAGAGCAAGACCGCGGCCCATGCCATGTCGAAGCTCTCCGATGCCCTCGGCGCGAAGCAGGATCTCCGTGCGCTGCGCACGACGCTGCGTTCGTTGCGCGAGCCGCAAGCCATCGCTCCTTTACTGGAGCAGATCCGCCGGGAACTGGCGAACCACCGAAAGATCGGCTGAGCGACCCACCGATCCATGGAAGTCCAGACGTCCATACCCCGGCGCACGGCACCGCTTGCCGGGTGCGTTACGCTCGCCCTCCCATTCCCCGGAGCTTCCCATGATTCGCAATCGTTCGAAGATCATCGCGATGGCCTGCTGCCTCGCCATCCTGCCCGTGCATGCCGCGGAAAAGGACCAGGGCTGGACCTCGCTGTTCGACGGCAAGACGCTTGCCGGATGGCATTCGTTCGGACAGAAAGGCGTCGGCAAGGATTGGAGCGTCGTCGACGGCACCATCCAGCTCCAACGCGACCTGAAGGCACCCGCACGCGATTTCGCCGACCTCGTCACCGACAAGGAATACGAGAACTTCGACCTCAAGCTCGAATGGACGATGACGCCGTGCGCCGACGCCGGCATCATGTTCAACGTGCAGGAGTCGCCGAAATATCACGAGACCTGGGAAACCGGCCCTGAGATGCAGATTGCGGACCTGGTCTGCACCAAGCCGGACAGCTACACGCTGTACGAACGATCGGGCGACCTGTTCGATCTCATCTCTTCCGACATCGAGAACGTCAAGGAGCACGGCAACTGGAACGCGGTGGAGATCATCGTCGACCACGGCCACGTCCAGTTCTTCCAGAACGGGCACAAGACCGTCGACACGACGCTATGGACCCCCGAGTGGAACGCCCTCGTCGCGAAGACGAAGTTTTCCCGGATGCCCGATTTCGCCCGCTTCCACAAGGGCCGCATTTCCCTGCAAGGCGGCGAAGACAAGGGCATCGAGCCGATCCGGATCGCCTACCGGAACATCCGGATCAAGGCATTGGACTGATCCCTTGTCGGAACTTGACCTTCGTTGTCATTCGAGGACATCGGACAGGTCATGAACCCCGGAGGCACCTGACGCACCGCATCAGGTGCCTCCGCCCTCCAGCGCCCGAATTATCGCCGCATGTGGCCGGATATCCGCCGCACTGCGCCATCGGTTCGTTAAACGCGCTTCACGCCGGCCGTCACACTTCGCCGCATTGCAAATAGACAACGTTGTCATTCAGGACTAAACCGGACCCGCGTTTCGTCGTGGTTGTTCAGCGCAGGGGACGCAGTCAGGGGAATCAAAACTACTCTCGATCAGGAGGCGCTCCATGTTCATGAAGACATCCGGTGTGCGGTCTCGTGCGGTTATCGGTGGGTGTTCGGGCACGCTGGGCGTGGCCATCGCCATCGCCCTCTCCTCGGTGGTGCCTGTGCGACAGGCCCATGCGGCCGGCGCCTGCGCCGCCGCGTGGAGCGCGACGACGGTCTATACCGCCGGCAATACGGCCAGCGAGAACGGCACCAACTACATCGCCAACTGGTGGACGCAAGGCAACGACCCCGCCACCAACAACGGTGGCAGCGGATCGGGACAACCGTGGACCTCGCAGGGCTCGTGTACCGGCGGCGATACGCCACCGCCCGATAACCCGCCACCGGACAATCCGCCCCCGACCAGCGGCCAACTGCTCTTCAGTCCCTACAAGGACATCACCATCAACCTCGACTGGAACACCAACATCATGTCGACGATGGTGACCGGCACGCGCCTGCCGGTCGTGGGCAGCGGCAGCCTCGTCTCCACCCAGGTGCCGAACCTCGGCGCGATCACACTGGCCTTCGCCACCGGGGAATGCGGAAGCGAGAACTGGGGTGGCGTGCCCGCCGCGGCCTTCGCCAACGCCAACATCGCGCGCCTGAACAGCGCGGGCGTGAACTATGTCGTATCGACCGGTGGTCAGGCGGGCGTGTTCACGTGCGGAAGCGCGACGGGCATGGCGAAGTTCCTCTCCACGTACATGACCTCGCACATGGTCGGCGTCGACTTCGACATCGAAAGCGGACAAACCCCGGCACAGCTCAACGCCCTGGTCAGCAACGCCGTCTACGCCGAAAGCCTCTACCCGAACCTGCGCTTCTCCTTCACCCTCGCCACGCTGGCTGCCTCCGATGGCAGCTACGGCGGCGTGAATGCCACCGGCGACGCGGTGGTACGCGCCGTGAAAGCCTCGGGTCTCAAGAACTACACCATCAACCTCATGACCATGGATTACGGCTCCGCCGGTCCAGGCATATGCGTGGTGAAGAACGGCAGCTGCGACATGGGTCAATCGGCGATCCAGGCGGTGACCAACCTGCAACATACTTACGGCATCCCGCTGAGCAAGATCGAGATCACCCCGATGATCGGCGTGAACGACGTTTCGAGCGAGACCTTCACCGTCGCCGATATCGACACGGTCACCAACTATGCCGTCGCGAACAAGCTGGCCGGCCTGCACTTCTGGTCGCTCGACCGCGACAATCCTTGCTCGGGCGGGTTCGCCTCGCCCACCTGCAACTCCGTGCCCAGCACCAGCGTGTTGCAATACACGAGGCGTTTCCTGAGCAACCTCGGCAAGTGACGGCCGCACGGTCGCGAAGCCCATGGGCTTCGCGACCGTGCGAAAGCAGGACGCCATGCCGGTGGGAGCCGACCCTGTCGGCGATGGGTGGCCGCATCGACCGCCTTCAGGCTGCGACCGCCGCAAGATCGAAATCCGTCCGCCGCGTGATGGCCGGATCGGCGACGGGGATGGCGAAACGGGGCTCGGCATCCGCAAGGAAAGTCAGTTCCATGCGCGGTGAATCGAAGAAGGTCGCGCGCAGCAGGTAACTTCCTGGCAGCCAGGCGATCATCCTCGTGTCGCCCACCCCGCCCACCTCGATGCCGCTGACCGTCGGCAGGAGGAAGAGCAGCTCGATCACGCGGACCGCATCGGCCGCCACGAGCTGGCATCCCCGGACCCGCGTCACCTGGATCTGGTGGGGGCCGTCTTCCTGGTGAAGACGGAACGAAGCCGAGCCGGGACGCCACGCGAAACCCTGGGCGATCTGTCGTTCGCTCCAGGCGCTGAAGGGCGAATCCATCGCCGCCCAGCAGACGACGACCTGCCGCCGGGTCAGCCGTACGTCGATGAGCGTCCTGTCCATGTGTCCTCCTGACGAAAGCGATTCCGATGATACCCGTGAGATGATACCCGTGATTATTTGCGAGTGTCGGAAACCGGCCGGCGGGTAACACGATTGCCATACAACGATCCTAGGCTCGCCTGACGAACCTGGAGCCACCGTGTCGATCGAGACGCCGCAGAGCTGGGCGCGCCTCCTCGTGGACAAGGGCCCGTCGCTCGCCAACTACTTCCTTCGCCGCGTGGCCCATCGCTGGGACGCGCAGGACCTCGTGCAGGAGGTTTACCTGCGCCTGCTCCGGTCTGGCCAGGGCGACACGGGCGCGGTTCGCAACCCGGAAGCCTACCTGTTCACCGTAGCCGCCAACCTGGTGAAGGAGCATGCGCAGATGCGCCAGCGGGCCTCGGTCGGCAGCGAAGGACTAGAGGAAGTCATGGAGCGGCTGGCCACTCCCTGCGACGCGGGGGCGGACATCGATCGCCAGCTGCGCCGGCAGCGACTGGCCACCTTGATCGATCGCCTGTCGCCGAAATGCCGTGCCGTGCTGGTGCTGCACTATCGCGACGAGCTTTCGTATCGCGAGATCGGCGAACGCTTGTCGATCTCGCCGAACATGGTGAAGAAATACATCGTCAAGGGACTGGCCGCGTGCCGGCAAGGATTGCAGCGTTATGAATGACCGGCGCATCACCGAGGAAGCGGCTGGCTGGTACCTCGACATGCGCGAGAACCCCGGCGCGCAAGCCCGGGAGCAGTTCCTCGCATGGTTGCGCCGCTCGCCACAACACGTGGCCGAGTACCTGGCGATCGCCCAGTTGCACGGTGACATGCGCGCGGTCGCGGCGATGGATGGCGCGTCGCTGGACGAACTTCGGGCGCTGGCCGCGACCGAGCCGAGCGTGGTCCCGCTGAGGCGCGACCAGGAAACGGGACCACGGGAGGTTTCGGCAAGGCAACCGCGACCGCGACGGCCCCGCCGCTGGGTCGCCGCCGCGTCGGTCCTCTTGCTGGCAGCCATGGGGTGGTTTCTGGGGCGACCATCGACGGAACCGCCCGGCGTTCGTTACGCCGCCGCGGAAGATGGCATCCGGACCGTCACGCTGGCCGACGACACGCGGATCCAGCTCTCCCCGGGCAGCATCGTGGATGTCCGTTTCGACGACCGCTCGCGCCGCATCGAACTGGTGTCCGGCGACGCATCGTTCGACGTCGGCCGGGATGCCACCCGCCCCCTGGAGGTGGAGGCCGGCGGCCAACGCATCGAGGACGTCGGCACGGTGTTCAACGTCAGCCGCCGCTCCGACGATATCGAGGTATCGGTGATCAGCGGCCGCGTGGCGATCTCCCACGTGCCGGCACCCTGGCTGGACCGCGCCCGGCGTCGCCTCACCGGCCGCGGCTGGCCGCCCGAGCGCATCGCCGAGATCGGTGGCGGTGAAACCGCGCGGGTGTCGGCGGATGGACGACTGGTCGGCCGCGGCAAGGCCGACGTGATCACGGCGGCCATGTGGCTTCCCACCGAAATTCGCTTCCACGACAGCCGCGTCGCCGACGTGGCACGCCGTTTCAACGCGTACATCGCGACGCCGTTGTCCGTGGACGATCCCGTGCTCGCGGAGAAACACATCAGTGGCGTGTTCCATGCGCGCGACCCGGAAGCCTTCGTGAGCTACCTGGGCAGCCTGCCCAACGTTCGCGTGGTGCGCGAGCCGAACCGCATTCGCTTCACTTCGGCCCGTGGCAGCCATCGGCTGTAAGAAAAAATTCATCGAAAGAGCGGTACCCGATGGGGTGCGAGCGGACTCTTTGAAGGTGTATCCCATCGAAGGAAGCTCCTCCATGCGTCGTTCGCTCGCGTTCTGTATCGCCCTGGCCCTTGCCGGTCCGCCCGTGTCGTCCGCCTTCGCGGAAGTCCCCGCCACGACGCCCATCGCGTCGATGCCACTGGCACAGGCGCTCGACCGGTTCGCGCAGGAATCGGGATGGCAGGTGGTCTACGACGCCAGCGTATCGGACACGATGCGCAGCGGTGCCGCGCCCGGCGGCGTTCCGGCGGAGCAGCAACTGGTCGCCCTGCTGCGGGGTACCCACATGACCTATCGGTTCGTCACCCCCACCACCGTGAAGATCGTGCCGGGAAACGCCCGGGCCGGCATCTCCCCGGCCAACGACGCTATCCCACCCATCGACACCCGTGACGAAGCGAAGAACCTCGCCCCCATCAGTGTCCACGCCAATGCGGTCGACACGCTGGCACCGAGCGCCGCGCCGCTGGACGCCACCCAGCCCACCTCGGTGATCGACGAACGCTTCATCCGGGATGGCCTGCGCTTCAACGCCAACTTCGACGACATCATCAAGTATGCGCCGAGCATCACGGTGACCTCTCCCGAAGGGCCCGGCCTGGGCAAGAACGAAGGCATCAGCCTGCGCGGATTCCAGGACGGCCAGTTCAACATCACCTTCGACGGCATCCCCTTCGGCGACGCGAGCGACCTGCACCATACGACCTCGGCCTATTTCAACAACCACGTGCTGGGCCAGGCCGAGATCGACCGTGGCCCCGGTGGCGGCAGCACCATCGGCAACGCCACCTTCGGCGGCACGATCGCCCTGCGATCGCGCGATCCCTCGGACGAGCCTGGCATCACGCCCTATCTGACGCTGGGCAGCTGGAACACGCGGGCGGGCGGTGTCGCCGCCGACGAATCGATCGGCAACACGCGTGTCTTCGCGGATATCTCCAAGGAGTCCAGCGACACCTACCTCAAGGGAACCGAAGACAAGCGCGAACACGCGTTCGTGAAGACCATCAGCCCGTTGAGCGATGTCACCGCGCTTACGTTCGTCACCAGCTACAACCGCGAACACCAGAACACCGTGCAAGGCGCCACCAAGGACGAGATCGACCGGTTCGGCTGGCGCTTCGGCCTCGGCGACGATCCGGCCGTACAGAACTACAAGGGCGCGAACAACGCGGCCTACTATTCGAGCTTCACCTACCTGGGCCTGACCAGCCAGGTCGGTGGCTGGGATGTCGACGACAAGGTCTACTACAACACCTTCGACCATTGGGCGCGGAAAGCCGCCGACGCCACCGACATCGATCCTGCCGACAACGGAGTCACCTTCTATGACGCAAAGGGCAAGAAGGTGTCCAAGGCAGCCACGGACCTGCCGGGCAAGCTGTCCGATTCCGGCTTCCACGCGTTCGGCAACGTCCTCCGGCTGGGCCACGACCTCGGGCCGGGCACCCTGCTCACCGGCGCCTGGCTGGAACGCAGCATCGACGCGCGTTACCAGTATCCCGTGGACCTGACCACGGGCGCGAAAACCGGCACGAAGTACGGCCCCGTCGAAAACTACGTGCTGTCCGATCGCACCGATACCGTGCAACCCTATGTGCAATACGACTGGAAGCCGACCGACAGCATCACGGTGAGCCCCGGCATCCGTTATTCGGAAGTGACACACAGCATCGACGCGCCGCTGAACAAGGTTTCGCCACCGGTGCCGCTGACCGCGGAAGCGACCTACCACGCCACCCTGCCCTCCATCAGTATCCACGACCGCCTCGGCGATTCGTGGAGTGCCTATGCACAGGCCGCCAAGGGCTTCCTCGCTCCGCCGATCGACGTGATCCAGGTGAACGGATCGCGCGGTCTCTCGCCGGAAACCACGCGCAACTACCAGCTCGGCACGGCCTACGCCTCGCGCGAACTGACCTTTGGCGCGGACATCTACTACATCGATTTCTCGAACTACATCTCGCAGACCGAAATCGCCACCGACAACGGCAACGAGGACACCTTCGTCAACGGAGGCGGCGCCATCTACAAGGGTGCCGAGGTGGAGGCGACCTGGGCGCTCACCCCCACGGTGAGCGTGTATGGCAATGCGAGCTACAACAAGGCCACCTACAAGGACAGCAGCGTGCAGGTCGCGGGCACTCCAAAGGTCACCGCGGCGCTGGGCCTGCTCTACAGCGGAAGCAACGGCTATTTCGGCTCGCTGATGGGCAAGTTCCTCGGCCACCAGTACGGGGTGGACAACACCACGGACGACGACGGCGACCTGGTCTTCCACAACGACCGGCGTATCGCAGGCTACCTGACCGTCGACGCCGCCGCGGGTTATCGTACCGACAAGGGCCCGGCGGGCACGAAGGGTTTCTCGGTGAGCGTGGACGTGAACAACCTCTTCAACGTGCACAAGTTCACCGGGTATGCGGGAACCCAGTCGGTCAGTGGTGCTCCGCTGTACTTCGGCCTGCCCGGCCGTGGCATCTTCCTCGACCTGTCGGTGAAGCTGTGAGAGTCGCGCCGAGGCTCGTTCTTCTCGCCCTGGCCTGCCTGGCATCGACGGTCGCCACGGCCTCCGGCGACGGCGTCAGGCTGGAGATCGTGCTGATGCGCCACGGCGTGCGCTCGCCCACGAAACCGTCGGCGACCTATGCCGACTATGCCAACGCCGCGTGGCCCGAATGGCCGGTGGCACCGGGCCAGCTCACGGCGCATGGCCGCGAGGGCATGCGGGCCATCGGCGAACAGCTGCACCGTCGACTCGTCGCCGATGGTGCCCTGGGCAAGGGCTGCCCGACGCCATCGTCGCTCGTGGTCGTCGGGGACAGCACACCCCGCAACCGCGACAGCAGTGCCGCCCTGCTCGACGGGCTGGCACCTGGCTGCGACATCGGATACCTCGCCACGGAGGGCGATACGAACAATCCCCTGTTCCACTTCAGCAAGAATGACGACGATGACGACGGCACGGCGGCGGCGATCCAGCCACCCGTGGCGCTGGCCGAGCTGCAGTCACTGCTATTGGATTGCGCCGGCTCTTCGTGCGCGGAAACCGCGAAACGCACCGGCAAGCATCTCCTTCCCGTCGATACGGGCAAGGCGATGAAGCTCGCCGGAACACTCAGCGAAAACCTGATGCTCGCCTATGCGGAAGGCATGCCGATGAACGCCATCGCCTTCGGTCGCGGCGACGGCGTGCTGCTGGGCCGCCTGATCACCTTGCACAACGCTCAGTTCGAGGCAACGAAGAAAGCCATGCCGGCCGCTGCCCGCGCTGGCTCGAACCTCGTGGCGCACATCGCCGCGACGTTCGACGCCGCGCTCGGCGAGACGTCTTCCGTCGAGCCGCTCATGGCATCGAAACGCGGCGTCGTGCTGCTGGTCGGCCACGACACCAACCTCGCCAACGTCGCAGGAATACTGGGCCTGGACTGGCATGATCCGAAACGCCCGGACGATTACCCACCGGGGGGTGCCATCGTCCTGTCACTGGTGGCCCACGAAGGCCACGACACGATCCGCATACGCAGCCTCATGCCGGACATGGACCAGCTGCGAACCAACCGCTTCGACGACATGAAGGCACTGCCTGTGCATGTCGTGGGATGCCACGTCATCGGCGAATGCACGGTGGAAGAGTTTCGCGCGATCGTCGGCCGCGGCGTCGACACCACGCGCGTCGACGCCGCCCTCCCGCCGATGATTCAGACGGGACGCGCTTTCCCACGGCGCCTGTGAACGAGCTTGGACCAGAAGGCCAACTCGAACAGCACGCCAAGGCCTACGAGGACCATGATGCCGGCGATACTCCCGGTGACATAGGAACTTGCCGCGGCCAGGGCCAGGAGCACGAGCACCAACGTGTGTTTCATGGGTTTTTCCCGTTCATGGCGCGAAGGCGAAGAAGATGAAGCATGCGAACAGCATGAGGTGAACGGCGCCCTGGAGCAAGTGCGTACGCCGGCTGGAAAACGTGACCATGCACAGGAACAGGGTCAATACGAACAGCACGAGGTCCGTGTGGCGCAGGCCGAGCATCACCGGATGATCGGTCAAGCCACCGATGATGAGGATCGCGGGGATGGTGAGTCCGATCGTGGAAAGCACCGAACCCATGAAGACGTTCACGGCCCGCTGCAATTCGTTGCGATTGGCCGCGCGTATGGCGCCCATGCCCTCGGGCATCGCCACGAGTATCGCCATCGCGAGGCCACCGAGGGCGGCCGGCGCACCGAGTGTCTCCACCACGTAATCGACGGGCACCGCCAGCCTGTCGACCAGGAAAACGACCGGCAGCATGTACGCGATGAGAAGCAAGGCAGATATCAACGGTCCGTGGGGGGTGACGGATCGCGGCCTAGGCCGCTTCCCACCCGAGGGCATGCCGTCCGGAACGAAATAGCCTTTCAATCGCCGCGTCTGCAGGAACAGGAAGGTGGCATAGAGCACCAGCGCGAAGATCGCCAGAAATAACTGATGGGAGAACCTCAACGGCGAGTCGGCGGCATCCCGGGTGAAGCTCGGCAACACCATGCTGAGGACGCCGAGCGGGATGATCAGGCCGAGGTAGGCATTCGCGCCTTGCAGGTTGTACGACTGCTCGCTGTGTTTCAGGCCACCCAGGAGCAGTGAAAGCCCCACCATGCCGTTCAATACGATCATCGTGACGGAGAACAGCGTGTCGCGGGCGAGGGTCGGATTGTTCGCGCCGTGAAGCATCACCGCCGACACGCTCATCACTTCGATGGAGGTGACCGCCAGCGTGAGGATGAGCGTGCCGCGCGGCTCGCCCAGATGGTGCGCAAGATGCTCGGCATGGCGGACGACGGCAACCGCCGAACCCAGGACGACGAGGAACAGCCAGGCGAAAACCACGGCCAGCCAACCCATCGATTCCAGTCCGGTGAGCAACACCTCCGGCACGGCGAGGAACACGAGACAGGTGACCAGGCTCACCGCAAGGAACCATTCGGTACGGAACAGGGATCGCCTGCCCATGTCTGCTCCCGAAGCGTGGAGATGGATGCCGGGCGAAATCCTAGCATCCGAAGCCATGGGACACGGACCGCCTGGGCTAGTTCCGTGTCTCGGCGGGCCGTTGGGGTACCAGCCAGACACATAAGGCCATGAACGCCAGCAATACCACCGTGGCGCTGTAGCGGCTCAACGCCAGGCCGCCATCGTCGAGCGGCTTGTCGAGGAAATCGCCGAGCGCGGCGCCGAGCGGCCGCGTGAGCACGAAGGCCATCCAGAACAGCAAGGTACGCGATACGCGGGGCATGGAATACACCACGGCGATGGCGGCCAATACGCCACCGAAAAGCATGGCGCTACCGAAGTAGCCGAGGCCGGCGTCATCCGCCGTCCAGTCGCCCAGGGCGGTGCCGAGCGTCTGCGAAAACATGATGGTGACCCAGTAGAACCATTCCGCGCGTGGCGTCACGATGTGATGTATGGACACCGTGCCCATCGCCCTGTACCAGGCCGCCAGCGACGCCAGCACCGCCGCGAGAAGCAAGCTGCTGCCACCGGCATAGCCAATGCCCAGGGAGCGATCGGCGAAGTCGGCCATCGTGGTACCGACGGTCGTGGTGGCGACGATCGTCACCCAGTAGAGCCAGGGATGAAAACGTGTCGCACGAACCTGCGCCACGACCGCGACGACGAAGATCGCCAGGAAGAGGCCGCTGGCCAGGAGATAGCCCAGGCCCAACGACATCGAAACGGCGTCGCCACCCGTCTCGCCGAGCGTGGTGGCGGCAACCTTCAGGATCCAGAAGACGACGGTGACCTGCGGCACCTTGCCGACGGTGATCGAGGTGGGAGTGCGCATCCTTTGGCCTTCGCTTGGGGAGTGATCGAGTCTAGGAAGCGCTCCTTAGAAGGACCTTTTCCTGATCGGATGGCAGGAAGGTGGAAACGCACCTGTCACGGCAAGACGCTGCAATTCAGCCGGGCCGCTCGTCCTGCGACAATCCTTCACGTGCCAAAACGTCGCGCCGGCGTACCCTGCGCGCGCCACGGCCTAGACTGGATGCCAGACGGAGATTCCCATGCACGTATCCGACACGGCGCTCCTATTGGCCCGCTGGCAGTTCGCCTTCACGGTGTCCTTCCACATCATCTTCCCGGCCATCAGCATCGGCCTGGCCAGCTATCTGGCCGTGCTCGAAGGCCTGTGGCTGAAGACCGGCAAGGTGGTCTACAAGGAATTGTTCTTCTTCTGGTCGAAGGTGTTCGCCGTCGGTTTCGCCATGGGCGTCGTTTCCGGCGTCGTGATGAGCTACCAGTTCGGCACCAACTGGTCGGGCTTCTCGGCCGTTGCCGGTGCGGTGACCGGCCCCCTGCTGGCCTTCGAGGTGATGACGGCCTTCTTCCTCGAAGCGGGCTTCCTCGGCATCATGCTTTTCGGCTGGACCAAGGTGGGTCCGAAGGCGCACTTCTTCGCCACGCTGATGGTCGCCGTGGGTACGCTGATATCGACCTTCTGGATCCTCTCTTCGAATAGCTGGATGCAGACGCCGCAGGGCTTCGAACTGGTCGACGGCAAGATCGTTCCCACTGACTGGCTCAAGATCGTCTTCAATCCTTCCTTCCCTTATCGCCTCGTGCACATGGCGCTGGCCGCCTTCATCGTGGCCGCCGTGATCGTCGGCGCATGCGGCGCATGGCACCTTCTTCGCGGACGAAAGGACGACGCCATCCGCAAGTCGTTCTCGATGGCGTTGTGGATGCTGCTGGTGGTCGTGCCGATCCAGGTCGCCGTGGGCGACGCGCATGGGCTCAATACCCGCGAGCACCAGCCGGCCAAGATCGCCGCCATCGAAGGGCTTTGGGAAACCGAGAAAGGTGGCACGTCGCTCAACCTCGTCGGCTGGCCGGACATGGAAGCCGAAACCACCCGCTACGCCGTCAAGGTTCCGCACCTGGGCAGCGTGATCCTGACGCATAGCTGGAATGGCGAGATCCAGGGCCTGAAGTCGTTCCCGCCGGAAGACCGCCCGAATTCGACGATCGTCTTCTGGAGCTTTCGCATCATGGTCGGCATGGGGCTGTTGATGCTCCTGCTCGCCGTCTGCGGACTCGCCTTGCGGCGCAACGGCCGCCTGTACGAGGCACGCTGGTTCCAGCGCTTCGCCCTGTTCATGGCTCCCTCGGGCCTGATCGCGCTGTTGGCCGGATGGGTGACCACCGAGGCCGGCCGCCAGCCGTGGGTGGTCTACGGCGTGTTGCGCACGCGCGACGCCGTCTCGGCCATCACCGTGGACCAGGTCGGCACATCGCTGATGATCTTCGTGATGGTGTACTTCCTGGTCTTTGGCACCGGCATCTATTACATGCTCAAGCTGATGGCGAAGGGGCCGAACCTGCCCCACGACGAGGCCGGTGCGGAGGCCGGCGACACCGGCCGCGGCAGGGAACGTTTCGACCATCGCCCGCTGTCGCGTCCCACCGATTCCATCGACGAGTAACCGCCATGCCTATCGACTTGCCAATCATCTGGGCGGCCATCATCGCGTTCGGCGTGTTCATGTACGTCATGCTGGATGGCTTCGACCTCGGCATCGGCCTGATCTTTCCCTTCTTCGACCGCGAGGGCGAACGCCAGGTGATGCTCAACACCGTGGCGCCGGTGTGGGACGGCAACGAGACCTGGATGGTGCTCGGCGGCGCTTGCCTGTACGCCGTGTTTCCCCTCGCCTATTCGATCCTTCTGCCGGCGACCTACCTGCCCATCATCGCCATGCTCTGCGGGTTGATCTTCCGTGGCGTGGCTTTCGAAATCCGTGCGAAGGCCCGGCGCACGCAGCACCTGTGGGACCTGGCCTTCATCGCCGGTTCCGGCGTGGCCACGTTCGCACAGGGCGTGATTCTCGGCACCTTGCTGCAAGGCGTGGAAGTACGCGACGGCAAGTTCGCCGGCGGCCCCTTCGACTGGTTTTCGCCGTTCAACCTGTTCAGTGGCATCGGCCTGCTGGTGACCTATGCGACCCTGGGCTGCGGCTGGTTGTTGATGAAGACCGAAGGCGAGCTGCAGCGCCGCATGGCGGTGTTGATGCGCCCCTTGACGCTCGCGCTTGGCACGACGGTCGGCATCGTGAGCATCTGGACCATCGCGGGGCAGGAATCGGTGGCGAAGCGCTGGTTCGCGCTACCGGATCTCTTCTTCTTCCTGCCGGTGCCCATCCTGGTGATCGCCTGCCTCATCGGCATCCTGGTCTGCGTACGCCGCGGTGCCGACCGTGCGCCCTTCCTGCTGACCCTGACGATCCTGTTCCTTGGCTACACCGGATTGATCATCAGTATCTTCCCGAACATCGTCCCGCCGACGGTCGACATCTGGACGGCCTCGGCGCCGCGGTCGAGCCAGGTATTCACCCTGATCGGCGCCGCCATCATCATTCCGATCATCCTCACCTACACCACCCTCGCCTATTGGGTCTTCCGGGGCAAGGTGAGGGCCAGCGACGAGGGCTACCACTGATGCCCACCCGCAGCCGATGGCGACAGGCGGCATGGTTTGTCTTGCTTTACGCGGGGGGCGTCCTCGCGGTCACCCTCGTGGCCCTCTTCTTCCGGCTGCTGATCCCTCGCTGACCTTGCACGGCCTTCACCTCCTTGTGGGAGCCGCTTCAGCGGCGATGGGTGCTCGCGGAAGCCTGTCGCGTCACGAGCCGGAAGGGAGCCGTGCGCCCGAACCTCGGGCGACGTCCCGAACAGATGCGCAGCCGCTTACTCCGCGTCGCCTGCCAGGAAACCCATGTAACTCACCCCATCCGACCCGACCTCCGAAGCGCCCAACGATACCGTGCCCGCCGAACGCAAGAGTTCGAGCGTTCCCTTGCGGTTACTCACGATGGACCATCCGGGCTTCGTACCACCGAAGGTACCGTCCGCATCGAGCGCCGACTCCAGCGCCGCCAACAAGCGCCCCCGCTCGGGCGCATGCACGACCACCCCTTCGTTCGAAAGTCCGCCCATGTCGATGCCCAGCACCGCGCAAACCCGCGCCTTGACCCCTGCGTCGCGCGCGTCCGCCTCACGCATCCCCACGACCGCCCGGGCCACTTCAGGGTCGCTCCACTCGCCGTCGTCGTTCTGCAAGAGTCCCTCGGCCTGCCATGCTTCGGGTGGGCACAGCTTGCCGGCACGATCGACCTGGAAGAACGGGTTCACTTCCGCCGGATACACACGGCAGGCACGCGGACGGCGTTCGTAGATCCCGCAACGCAGATCGGGTTGGAGGTTCGGGCACGGGCCCTCGAACGTCGCCATGAAGGAGACGATCACGCGCAGCGGCAACAGGCCGCTCGTCGCGGGAAACGAGCGGCGGTGCTTGTACCAGGCGGGAAGATTGTCGGCGGCTGGATCTTCCGGCCAGGGAATCGCCTCGCAGAACACCTGCACGTCGCCGCCGTCGCGAAGCCAGGCGATGGCTTCGTCGACACCCACGGGCAGACGAAGGCCGTTGCAGCAACGGCCGCACATGGTGCAGGAGAAGTGGATGGTCATGACGGATCGCGCGATATGCAAAACGCGAGTATGTCTCAGAACGCCAGGTTCAGGCCCATGTTGATCCAGCGGTCGGCCTGCTGGCCGAGGGCACGGCCCAGCACGAGATCGATACTGTTGTCGCCGAAAGGCAGCCGGACGCCCGCCTGCAAGGTCCGCCCGGAACCCGCCGTGTCCAGTACCTCGGCAAGCAGCGTGGCGCTGGCCGACGCGGCGAATTCGATACCGCCGCCGAGGATGCGCCGCGTCGGTTCGCCTCGCTGGTGCGTGGCACCGAGGTTCACGTTGAACAGCCAACGTCCCGCCTCGTCCAGCTGGACGGTGGAAGCCGCATAGGCGACGGCCCCATGCACACGCCCGCCTTGCACGGTCAGGCCGGCATCGAGCGCCGTCGACACACGCGACCCGTTGAACACCTGCCACTTCGCGCCGGGCGCCACGCTTCCCGCCCCCGCATGAATACCGCCGGTGAGTTGCGCGGAGAACTCCACGACGCCCCAGGAGCATGCGGGCACGGTGGTCACGGTTCGGGCCGCGGTACGGAACTGCATCCAGCTTTCGAGCTGGCAATGCGATGCGGGCGTGATGGCCGCGTCGTCGACGAGATAGCTACCGCCCGAGGCGAAGCTCGGCAGGCTGACGAATACCGACCCCATGGCCAACAGGAGTAGAAAGAACCGGGACATGCTGCACCTCGGCAACCGGAGCCTTGCTGCCGGTCGCACTGGAGGGCTATCGCTTGGAAAACGACAGCCGGATGGTTATTCACCGCATCCGGATGTCGTCGGAGACGGTGCTACGTATGGGAAACGAACCGACCAGGGTCGTCTTTCATGGGTATGCCCGTCTTTGGGGAAGTGGTGCGCATTGTCCCCGGCTACATCGCCCAGGGTCAATATGGTGTCGCTCACGCCTCGTCGGCTTCGCCGATGAAATCCCTGTTGTCGTCGTAGGCGGGAGAGACGGGATGAAGCTTCGTGGCGATCGTCGCCGCGGCGACCAGCAGGACAATGCCACAGCCGACGAATACACCCTTCGCCCCGGTGGCATCGAACACCACGCCACCCACCGCGGCACCGAGCGTGATGGCCAGCTGGACGGCGGCGACGATAAGACCACCGCCACTCTCGGCCTCGTCGGGCACGGTGCGCGTGATCCACGTCGTCCACGCGACGGGCACGGCACCGAAGGCCATGCCCCATAGCGCCACGAGGATGGCATCGGCCACCGGCGCGCGGCCAAGCACGACGAGCGCGAGAGCCATGCCGCCCATCGCCAACGGCATGAGTAGCAGGGTCATGCGCAGGTTTCGTTCGAGCACGAAGCCCGCCAGCGACGTGCCGATGAAGTTGGCGACGCCGAAACCGAGCAACATCCCGGACAAGCCATTGACGCCGACACCGGTGACCACTTCGAGGAAGGGCCGCAAGTAAGTGAAGAAGGCGAAGTGGCCGGTGAATACCAGTACCACCGCGATCATGCCCATGCGCATTGCCGGCCGCTTCATCACCTCCACCAGCGTTCCCATGCGCGCCGATCCGGTCGGCGCCATGCGCGGCAGGGTGAAAAGTTGCCAGATGAAGGCGAACACGCCGATCGCGGTGGCGATGAGGAAGACGTTTCGCCAGCCGATCAGGTGGCCGAAGTAGCTACCCAGAGGCGCCGCCGCCACGGTGGCGACCGAGACGCCACTGAAGATGATCGACAGCGCACGCGGCACCATCGCTTCCGGCACCAGCCGCATCGCCGTGGCGGCGGACATCGTCCAGAAACCACCGATGGCGATGCCCAGCAGCACGCGGCCCGACAACACCACCGTGAGATTGGGCGCGAACGCGACCAACAGGTTCGACCCGACCAGTAACACGGAGAAAGCCAGTAGCACCCAACGCCGGTCGATGTTGCGCGTCACCACCGCGATGACCAGGCTCGTCACCAGGGCCACCACCGCGGTGGCGGTCACGGTCTGCCCGGCCATCCCTTCGGTCACGCCGAGCGTGGCCGCCATGGGCGTAAGCAGGCTGGCGGGCAGGAATTCGGCGGTGATGAGGCCGAATACGCCCAGGGTCATGGCGAAGACCGCGCCCCAGGCGGGCTGGACCTCCTCGGGTGCCGCGACGGCGGCTTCCACACAGCTGTTCATGTCACATCCGTCATCAAGGAAAGCGGCAGGTTAAGCCTCAGGCGCCGGACGGTATATGATGCTGAATCCTCAATACTTGATCTTGCGTCCGACCATGGCCACACTCGCCCCGAACCGCGCCCCCGATCCCGCCAGCGAACTGCTGCTCGGCATGCGCCTGAACGGCGTGCAGTACCGACGGATCGAGGTCGCCCGCCCGTTCGGTATCGCCTTCCACGCGGCGCCAGGCCGGGCACAATTCCACTTCGTCGGACGCGGGCCGGTGCTGCTCCGGACAAGCGACGGCACGCTGTACTCGCTCTCGAAGGGCGACGCGGTGCTCATGCCGCAGGGAAGCTCCCACACACTGCTTTCCTCGTCCGACGTGGCCTGCCGCGATATCGCCAGCTTCGACACCACGCCCTTGTGCGAGACCGTGAACGACATCCACCCTGACTGCCCTGTCGCCACCCGCGAGGACGGCGCGCTGGTCTTCAGCGGTTGCATGGAATTCGAGTTGGGCGGCATGCAGCCGTTGGTCGCCGCCATGCCTGAAGTGATGCAGGTAGGCACCTTGCTGGAGAAGTATCCAGAACTGCCACCCATCCTGGATGCGATGGAACGCGAGTCCTGTGCGAAGCGGGCGGGATTCGCCGGCATCCTCGCCCGTCTCGCCGACGTCGTCTCGGCGATCATCGTGCGTGGTTGGGTCGAATGCGGTTGCGGTGACGCCACCGGATGGGTGCAGGCCTTGCGCGATCCGCGCCTTGGCAAGGCGATCGTCGCGTTGCATCGCGATCCAGGGAGGAACTGGACCGTTGCCGAGCTCGCCGCGGAAATGGGCAGCTCGCGCTCGGTGTTCGCCGAGCGTTTCCTCGAGGCCACCGGCATGACGCCACTGCGCTACCTCACCGAACTGCGCATGCGGTTGGCGGCGCAGTGGATCGGACGCGAACGCGAGCCGATCGAGTCCGTCGCTTTCCGGTTGGGCTACGGTTCGCTCGCGGCGTTCAGCCGCGCGTTCAAGCGCGTGATGGGACGCCCGCCGGGCGCCGTGCGTGGCGCCAGCGGGCTCTAGTCCGCCGCCTTGGGCCGCCGCTTGGAGCGGGGGCGAAGTGGCGCCAGGGCGAAGGCGAAACTCATTAGCCGCTCGCGTCCGGGCGCCTTAGGCTGGCTGGTCAGCGCGCTGAGTCGCTCCAGGAGCCGCGAGACTTCCCGTAGATCCTCCTTGCTCAGCCAGCCCTTGTTGCGCGAAGCCCAGAGTTCGCGCCCAGGTCCCTCGGTAAGGACCTCCGCCGACGTCAGGGCGGCCTCGAAGTCCTGGGCGGCGATCTGGAGGAGCGCGCGGGCGAACGCGCCCAGTTCGCGTCCATTCCCCTGCGGTCCCAGGTCATAGGCTAGCCGCAACGGGCCGTCCCCCTCGCCAGCCAATCGATAGCGGCGCTCGTCGTCGCCCACGACGGCGATCTCTTCCACCAGCCCACCGTCGATCAGGGCGCGCAGGTGGTAGTAGAGGCCGTCAGCCGGACGGCCCAGGTGCACCGCCATGGCCGCAACGCTCGCCTCGCCACCCAGGGCGGCCAGCGTGTCGACGATTTCCTGCCGCACGGCCGAACTCAGAAGCCGGATCTGCCCCGGGTCGCGAACAGCGCGCTGGACGAATGGCTCAACCATGTCATGGACTCTTGTTGAAATTTACTGATACTATTTCAACATGAGGGCGCGCTGGCAACCTCGTCGTCGTCGGAATTGGGAACGGGTCTTGGAAGCAAATCTCTTCAAGAGGCTGGGTTTAGCCATGATGGCCGCGGCCCTGGCCGCTGGCGCAGCCAAGGCGGTGGAAGCGCCGATCTCCGTCACTGGCCTCCGCGCGGACCTGCGGCTGGCGGTCGATACGATCGAGCAGAACCATCCAGATCTCTCCCATTCGGTAGGCAGGGTACAGTTGGAGCGCGCCGCGCGGCGGGTCGACCGCCAGCTGGATCATCCGATGACCCGGGCCCAGGCCTGGGCCGCGCTGGCGCAACTCAATCCAGTGCTCGCGGATGGCCACCTGTTCATCGGGCTGCCCGATTGGCGGAAGGAGAGCGCCCAGGCGGCGGCTGAAGGCAAGACTTTCTTCCCATTCGAAGTCAGCCTGGACGCGCAAGGCGCTCTGCGGATCGTCTCCGTCCTGGGCGGTGCGCCGACGCCGTTCGCCGGCCAACGCATTCGGCAAATCAACGGACAGGACGCAGGCCTGGTGGTGAGGGCGTTGTTGGCTCGCGTGCATGGCGACACGCCCACATCCAGATCCGCTCTATTGGCCAAGCGCTGGTGGCTCTTCTACGCCAAGGTCTACGGATCGCCGGTCGCGTTCGACATCGACCTGGCCGACGCCGGCCGCCAGACCATAGCGGGCAGCGGCGAGACGCCGGCCATACTGCAGGAGGAAGCGAGCTTCGAACGCACCTATCAATGCGATGTGAGGAAGCAAGGAGCCGTCCTGACAGCCGCTGCGTTTTCATGGCCGGACAAGACGCGGTTCTTCGCCTTCACTCGCGACTGCTTTGCGAGGATCGCCGCGGCGGGCGTGACCCGGTTGGTCATCGACATCCGCCAGAACGGCGGTGGCGACGACGACATGTGGCGTGATGGCTTGCTCCGCTATATCGCTGACCGGCCCTACAAGCATGGCTCACGATACATCAAGCGGGTGCTTCAACCGCGAGCGCCGGGCGAGATCGCTGGCGAGGTCGTCTCCGGCGTGATCGAGACCGCCGCCACGCCGCCCGCCGACGAGCCACTACGGTTCGCAGGACAGGTCTATGTGCTGGTCGGCCCGCTTACCTATTCCTCCGCCGTGCTCTTCAGCAATGTGGTTCAAGATTACGGCTTCGCCAAGGTCGCCGGGGTAGGCGGCGCGGTCCGCGCGCGCCAGTCGGGCAGCGTTCAGAGCCTCCGCCTGCCGAACACCGGCCTTCTGTTATTTTATCCTCGGTTCGTGCTCGACCGCCCCTCGGAAACGGCGACGACCACCTATATCGAGCCCGATCTACCGGTTCCCGACGACCCGCTCCACCAGCAGGCCGCAGTGGACGCGCTGCTGCTGGGCTCGAATGGCCCGCTACCCCCGAACAGTAGCTCCAGATGACTTGCGAAGGTCCGCTATGGGTGGAGGCTATGTGGAAACACAGGCCTGAGCCGACTCGCGGAGGAAAGACATGGAAGAGAGTTTCGGCACAGGCGAGTTCATGCGAGAGCAACGAAGCCTCGCAGTGTGCTTTCGAAAAAAAAGCCATCGGGCATGACAGCCAAGGAGACAGCGATGCCCCCATGGCTGCCACGCTTGACGGTCAAGCCTCCCCATGGACGACGTGCGCGCCGAAACCCGATCTGCCGGGCGAGATCCCGTCCTTCAGCGTAAGCTCTGGAATGGCATAAGCACCGCCATTCTGCGGCAGGAAAGGAATGGGTGCCGTCTCCCACAGGTTGTCGAGCCGTTCACCGAGCGCCTGGCAAGTCGCCGCGAAACGGGCTTCGTCGACCTTGCTCGTGCGGTAGACGACGAACGGCGGCACGACGTCGAAGCCGGGGAAATACAGGATGCCGTGCTGGATGGGAAACAGCACGTCGTTCATCGGCCCGTTGATACCGCGCGCGCTGTAATGCGACTCCCATCCGCCCGTGGTGACGATCAGCATGGCCCGCTTCCCGGCCAGGTTGCCCTCGCCGTAACGGTTGCCCCAACGCTGGTCGGAGTGCTCACCGACACCGTATGCGAAGCCGTTCGCATATACGCGGTCCACCCATCCTTTCAGGATCGCGGGCATCGAGAACCACCACAGGGGAAATTGCAGGATGAGCGTATCCGCCCACCGGAGCTTTTCCTGCTCCGCGGCTATGTCGGCGCTTTGATGCCCGTTCGCGAAGGCACGTGCCGAGGCACTTGAGGCATCGAAGCGCTCGTCCTCGTTCCACTCGGTGCTATCGGCTGCATCCAACGCTGGCTTCCAACCCATCGCATACAAATCGGAGACCTGGACCTCGTGGCCCGCCTCCGTGAGCCGCTTGACGACAAAATCCCTTATCGAACCGTTGAGCGACCTGGGTTCAGGGTGGGCATAGACGAGAAGGACTTTCATGACGAGCTCCAAAAAACCGGGATGCCACCATGATGAGGTCGCGTCAGGTATAGTCAAAATGAATTTATTCAATTGCAGCTATAGTCATGACTAATCTCCGTCGGATCGACCTCAACCTGCTGGTGACACTGGATGTCCTTCTTGCCGAGCACAACGTGACCCGCGCCGCAGAGCGCCTGCATCTTTCGCAGCCTTCGGTCAGCGTGCACCTGGCAAAGCTCAGGGACATTTTTGGAGATCCCCTCCTGCTTCCCGGCCCACGGGGGATGCTGCCGACGGCCCGTGCGGAAGCGCTGCGCGGGCCATTGAAGGAAGCACTCCATGGGCTGGAGCGCGCTGTCGCACCCACCGCCCCTTTCGATCCGGCCGTGGCGGACCAGACCTGGCGCGTGTCCGCGGCCGACTACGGCGAATCGACGGTACTCATTCCCGCCATGCGCGGCTTGCGCGCCGCGGCGCCGGGTACGCGCCTCGCGGTGCTCGACATCACGCCCGAACGACTGGGTCGCCTGACGGAGCGTGGCGACATCGACCTGGCCCTCCGGACGAAGGACATGGCACCGCCGGAACTCCATCAGCGTGCATTGTTCACGGAGCGCTATGTGCTTGCCGGTCGACTGGGACATCCCGCATTGAAGCGGCGGCCCACCCTGTCCCAGTTCGGCAAGCTGGAACACGCCATCGTTTCACCCGACGGTGGCGGCTTCCACGGCATCACCGACGAAACGCTGGCCAAACGGGGACTGAGCCGGCGCGTGGTTCTCTCCGTACCCCATTTCCTCTTCCTTCTGTCCGTACTGGCGACCACCGACATCGTCGCGATGGCACCGGAGCGCCTGGTCAGGCGCGCCCCGGGACTGCGGGTGGTCGAGCCACCCGTGGACGTGCCCGGGTTCGAAATGGTGATGCTGTGGCACGAGCGCTCCCATCGCGATCCAGCGCACATGTGGCTTCGCGAGCATATCGCGGCTTCCGTCTGACACAGGCACGCGGCGTGGCGCATGTTACGCGTCGAACGTCGGGATTTCACAATCGTCTGCCTACACTGGCGGCATCCAGATCGAGGCTCTTACCATGGCCGCCGCCCATCCCGTCGTCACATCCGGTGAATTGATCGTCCTGCGATTGGTCGACATCGCCTATAGCATCGACCTGGCGCAGGCGGAGCGCCTGTGGACGGCGCATGCGAATACCGCGTTCAACCGTTCCTATCTTTCAAGCACGCCACCCAAGGCCGTCGCCTTCGGCGTCGCTCCGCTATGGCTTTCACTGGGGGAGATCCATGTTCCGCTTGCGGGCGGGCCGGTGCGGGCCGCGGTCTCGGTCCGCTTGTACGACTTCGGCGTGGCGACGCTCTCGCTTCGCGCACCATGCACGGATCGGTCCTGGCCCGATTACGTCAAGGATGTCGCCACCATCGACGCTCGATTCGGCCCGTCCGCGCGGACATCGTTCTGGGACGATCTCCTGGACCGTGTGCACGAGGTGATTCGTCCCGCCCTGGACCGTCCCGCCGAAGGCGAACGATTGGACGAGGATTACCTCATCGCGACCGTCCAGGCGTTCGACGAACCCATGGACGCGGAGACGCTGAAGGAGCGCCTCGACCTGACGGAAGTGCTGTCGGGGGAGACTCGCCCGCTTTCCAGGGCCTCCCGAAAGGAGCTTCTGTCACGAAACTTTTCCTATTACGCCGACGACCTCGTCGTCCTGAACTGGGATCGCGCCTTCGTCTACGAGCCGCGAAGCGACTCGGACGTGGCGGACGTCATCGAGGTGGCCAACGCCCAGCTGGTCGAACTGCGCTATTACGACATCCTCCTCGACAACGAGCTTCCACGCATGTACGACCAGGTGGAAAAGGCACGAACCGCCGCGTCGCTTTTCGCATCGCGTCGTTTCGCCCACCTCGCACGGCGGCTCTATACCCTCGTCGCCGAGGTCACCGAACTGACCGAACGCGTCGACAACGCCTTGCAGGTCACCGAAGATGTCTACCTCGCACGCGTCTACAGCACGGCACTGTCCTTGTTCCGCGTACCCGCGCTGAGCGCCTCGGTCGATCGCAAGCTCGCCATCGTCCGGGACACCTATGCGGCGCTCTACGACGAAGCCTCCAGCCGGCGTGCCGAGTTGCTCGAGATCGCCATCGTCGTGCTCATCATCGTGGAAATCGGCATATCGCTATTGCACGCCTGAAGTCCCTGCATGCGTCGTATCGGTGACCGTACTGACACCGGGCCGCCCGTCGACGATCTCGAAATCGAACGCATAGTCGAGGCTGAAGGGCGCGGTCCTGCGAACCTCGGTGATGTTTCCCTTCTTGTCTTCGACTTCCTGCACGACCGTCATGGGCGTAAATTTCCAGCGCGCCACCGCCTCGCGGCAGGCATCGAAGAACGCGGCATGTTCCGGACCGGTCGACGTGTCCAGGTCCCTCACCTCGGTGACGCGCCCCTCGCCATCCACGATCGCCTTCACCCGGACCACCGCGGAGGAAAGATTCTTGCCCATCAAGGCGGGGGGATAGGCGGGAGGATCATGCGTGATGGGTACGGCTCCATACGCATTCTCGTCCTGCTTGAGTTGGTACTGGCCCTCCCTGGCCGATGGCAACAGGGCATAGGAGACTTCGCCCGTCGCATTCGGCTTGGCAGCTTCAGCGGAAACGGGACGCTGGGCATGGCATCCGGCAAGAAACAAGGCGGCCGCAAGGATGGAAGTGCGTGTACCGCCAGACGTAAAAATGAGCACCAGGGATTCCCTCTGTCAGTTCTCTACCCACCCCAGCCCGAACATTAACAAAAGGTGCCAACGCTCGTCCGTGCCGCAAGATCCGGCGGGCATTGTCGGCCGTCCACGGCAGCGGGCCAAGTTACGGCAACATGGTGGGAGCCGACCTTGTCGGCGATCCCGCGGCAGCGGGCCAGGTTACGGCAAGCTCCCATCGCCGACAGGGTCGGCTCCCACCAGGCTTCCATCAGAACTTTCCCTCTTCCCTCTCCTGTGACAAGCCTCAAAGATTCACCTTGCCGCCGTACCCGACCAGTTCGAGATAGCCCCGGCCTCCACCCACCTCCACGGCACCCTCCCAATAGACCGGCCCGCCGGTGCGCCGCGTATCCAACTCCTGGTCGTCCATCAAGGGGCGGAGTTCGAAACGCCTCGTACCGGCCGGGGTCGTGACCGACACCGTGGTCTCGACCGGATAGTCCGCACCCGTACGTGGCGAGTGCCAGTGGCGACGAGGCGAGAAGGCCACGTCCCCGGGGCCGAGAATGGTGAGCGCACCGTCCGCCGCGCGCACGCTGCCGCCCGCCCATACCGGATGGCCTTGCGCGTCGCGCACGCGGAACACTGTCACGGCGCTTCCATCGTCCATGTTCAGGCCCGCCCAGTCCCAGCCCACCGAGCGAGGATTGAGCAGGCTCGACGACCACTCTCGGTCGAGCCACGCTTCACCGCGGATCGCTTCGGTGTGCGTGCCGCGCGTCAACCGTCCCGTGACGGTCAGATGCGGCATGCTGAAATAGGCGCTCGCTTCGCCCTGCCCAGGGCCTTTGCGGCTATAGCCATGGTCACCTTGCAGCAGGGCGGCCTGGGTGCCGTTCAATCGCAAGTCCAGGGCGAAGCCGGCCGTGCCGGCACGGGCCGTGAAGCTGCCATCCTTGTTACGCACGAGACGCCAGTCGTCGAGCACGACATCCGTATCCCCCGTGGCCGCCTCGGCCAGGCCGAAGCCTTCGCGTGCGAGCCGCTGCCCATGATCGAGATGCCCTGTCGCGGGATCGGCAAGCGCGACATGCCCGACGATGACCTGCCTGGCCGCGAAACGGCTGGGATTGCCATCGTCGAAAGGCAGACGCGATCGGAAGAACGTCACCTGGAAACCGACCGGGCCGCCCTTCGTTTGTAACCATCCGGTGACGTACCACCATTCGGTCTTGAAATCGGGATGCGCACCGTGGTCGCGCGGCAGCACTACCGGTGCATCCACGGGCACCGGTGCGTAGGTGACGCGGTTGTCGGCCCATCCACACGCCGCGAACCCCAGCAACGACAGCACGACAAGGCGAAGCATGCGCATCACCAATCCTCCCGCACCGCGCGCACGGCATCGGCGGAAAGCACGCTCCGGCCCACGACCAGGGCGGTGCCGGATGTCGCCACCGCCAGCCCGGCGATGACCCAGCCAAGCAAGGGCCACGGCAGCAAGGTGTCCATCGTCCAGTGGAACGACTGTGGGTTCACGACATGGATCAACACCTGGCTCATGGCCACGCCGAGCGCGACACCGGCGATGCCACCCACCAGCCCCAACAGTGCCCCTTCGATGAGCAACATGCGAACGAGATCGCGGCGCAACGCACCCACGTGACGCAGCATGCCGAACTCCCGTATGCGCGAAAGTACCTGCGCACCGATGGTCGCCGCGACGCCCGCCAGGCCGACGCATACGGCGATGCCTTCGAGCAGGTACGTGATGAGGAAACTGCGATCGAAGGCTTCCAGCGCCTGCCGGCGGATATCCTGTGGCCGGCTCACGGTAACGCCGACGCCATCGGTCGCCACCGCCGAACGCAGGCCCGCACTGACCGTATCGATGTTGGCGCCGGGAACGAGGAGCACCGATACGCCCGTGCGCCTGCGATCGCCGGTGAGGCGGGCGTAGGTCCCCTCTTCCATGACGATCGCGCCGTGTTGGCGTGCATAATCTCGCCACACGCCGGCAACCCTCGCCGTTGGCGAACCGGGCAAAGGCAACGTCAGCGTGTCGCCCGGCTTCCAGTGGTAGATCCGCGACGCGGGCTCGGAAACCCACACAGGGATCGCGCCGGCGGGAACGGTTATCCGGGGCCCCATCAATGCGAGGTGACCGCCCGGCCCCGTCAAAGTGCGCGCGAGAAGCGTAACGGCAGGGCGCCGCGCATCGAACTGAAGCGGTGTCTCCTTAAGCACGCCCAACCATGCCACCCCCGGTACCTTGCGCAGGCGTTCCAGCGTCGTGGCATCGAGCCCTCCACTTCCGCCGTCCGCGATCAGATAAACATCCGCTTGCAACACATCGCCGAGCCATCGCTCCACCGAACCACGAAAGCTGGTGACCATCACCGCCATCGCCACGGTCAACGCGGTGGACGCCACGATACCCGCCAACGCGACGGACGCCTGCGACGGCGCACCCCAAAGTCGGGCGGCGGCGAGCCGGAACGGGACATTGCGAATGGGCACATGCCGCAGCGGGGAAACGAGCGTACGGGCGAGCCAGGGCATGAGCATAACGCCACCGGCCAGCAACAGCGCCATCGCCACGTAGCCGAACAGCGCGATCCCGCCCACCGCGGGCAGCATCGACGCCAGGAGCGCTCCCGCCAGGCATGCGACCGCTTGCCATGGACGCGCACGAACGCGTGGATCGACCACGTCGCCGACGTTCTTGATCGCCAGGGCCGGGAGGATGCGCGAGGCCGCCAGGGCGGGAACCATGCTGCCGAGTACCGCCGCGCCGATGCCAAGCAGCCCGAAGATCGCCGCCGCCCAGGGCGCGAAGACGAGTTGCGGCGCATTGCCGTGGAAATAACCGCCACCAAGGTCGCCACCCAGCAGGTTCAACGCGAGCGACGCCAGGCCAAGCCCGAGCGCGACCCCGGAACCCGCCCCGACCACGCCCAGGATCAAGGCCTCTGTCAGCACCTGTCCCAACACCTTCTTGCGCCGCATTCCCAGGACGCGTAGCAACGCGAACTGCGCACGCCGCCTTGCCACCGACAGCGATTGCGCGGAATAAACGAGGAAACCGCCCGTCAGCAAGGCGATAAGCGCCAACATGTCGAGGTTCACCCGATAGGCGGCTGAAAGTCCGTCGTTGCGCGCCGCTTCGCTGGCGGTATCCGCCACGATGGCATCGGGCGGCAATACCGCGCGTATCGCACGCATCGCCCCGGCGGCGCCGACGCCGGGTGCGAGCTGGATATCCAGGCGCTGGAGACGGCCGAGCATACCGAAGCGCCACTGGACGGCGGCGATGTCCATCGTCGCGGCGTTCGTGTTCGCGCTCGATGGCAGGGTACCGGCGATGCGAACACGGATCGCGTGACCGTTCGCGCCGAGCGTGATCGAATCGCCTACCTTGCGTCCCGTCGCAGCGAGCGCCGCCGCCGATAGATACGCCGAACGACCCGAGAGGACATCGGCGAATCCTTCCGACGCGCCGTTGGAGACACCCTGCCCCATTCCGCCAGCGCGCAGGACGTCGATGCCTTCCAGCGAGACCGGAGTCTTGCCGTCCACGAGCGCGGAAAGCGCAACGACAGGAAAGACGTCCAGCCCCGGCAGGCGTGCAACCCGTGGATAGACCATCTCGTCGAAACCGAAAGCGTTGGCCGAGCGCACCTTGATATCCGCCGCCCCGCTCACCGCATGCACCGCCTTGTCGAACTCCCCTAGCGCCGACGCGTTGACCAGGTGCACGGCAAATCCCAGCGCCACGCCCAGCGCGATCGCGAACACGGCGGCAAGTGCCCTGCCCGGATACGCGCGCCACTCGCTCCACACGAGCCAGCGGCTAGCGACAGATGGGGACGCCTCCCTAGCCACGTTCGACCAGACCCCTCGGCGAAAGCACGAG